>REEF01000685.1 GCA_007695205.1 Planctomycetaceae bacterium | reverse complement strand
TTCATTGGGTGATAGGTGGGTGGCACCTTTCATTGGGTGTTCGAATCGTGGACAACTTCAATCGTCGAGCGGCCGACCTGCCGCGGGTGATTTCCGGGCTTCGAGACGCGTCGCTTGCGGCGGCGGTGCAGCCAACAACGAAAACGCCGCGATCGGCAACGGCGTGATCGTAAAGACGATCAGACTGGTCCCGAAACTCCCCAGCCAGTCGCGGGTCAATCCAGCGAACAGGGGGCCCATGCTGGACGAAGCGACCATCATGGTCATCAGCGTGCCCCGGATCTTTCCCAAATGGCGTCGTCCGAAATAGCGAGCCCACATGGGATGCGTGGCGCCGAAATAGATCCCTTGGGAAACGCCCAACCCTGCGCCGGCCAGAAGCACCATCGCCGAACCGTCCGCCAGCAGCAGCATCCAGATGCTGGCAGCCAATCCCACTAATCCTCCACACATCAGATAGCTCGCCTGCATGATGTCTGCCAGAATCCCGCCCACCAATTGCGTTACAGCCAAGCAAACGGCGAAAACCGTCAGCATGGCTGCCGCGTCCCCGGCGCTCAGACCGCGTTCCTGCAAAATGGGTACCAGACAAAAGAAGATGGCCGTGTGAATCAACCCAAACAGCACGGTTCCGATGGCCGCGATCCAGAACGACATCGTTCGCAATGTCTCGCTGAGCGTCAATCCCCAGAAGATTTGGCTCGGAAGGTCACCGGAGGATGACCGCTGCCCGGAACCATCTTGGCCATCGACCGCCTGTCCGACGTCGGCCGGTGAATTGCGAAACAGCAGGGCGATCGCTGGAAACAGCAGCAGCCACGTGCCGATCCCCAGAATCTGATACGCGCCGCGCCAGCCCCAGTGCGAGACCAACCAGAGATTCAGAGCCGGAATCGTTGCCATCGCCAAGGCCATGCCGACCAGCCGCATCCCTTCGACCATCCCCAGTCGTCGATCGAACCAGAACGCCAGCGTATTGCCGCTCAACAACCCCAACGCTCCGGGACCGAGCATCCGCAGCAGGAAGAAGGCGATCACCAGCATGATCCA
Source organism: Planctomycetaceae bacterium (assembly GCA_007695205.1). Lineage (GTDB taxonomy): Bacteria > Planctomycetota > Planctomycetia > Pirellulales > Pirellulaceae > SKKK01. The sequence continues at coordinate 10,058 of REEF01000685.1, read as the reverse complement.
TCCCTGAACGAAAGACAAAAACAGACAGGCCCCGGAAAAGACGCTGACGACCACCATCAGGACGCGACGCAACCCATGACGATCCGATTGTCGACCGATAAAGCTGATCGGAATGGCCCCCAGCAGCGTACCGAACATATAGGCAGCCGCTAGTTGTCCATGAGTCAATCCCAACGACAATCGCAACGGCTCGTTGAACACCGAGACGCCGAACGTCTGACCGGGCGAACTGGCGATCAGCGTCGCCATCGCCAGCGGCAACATGATCCATCCGTAATAGATTCCGCGGCGTTGGCCGGTCACTTTGTTTTCAGACTTCAAATCTGCCGCGGGAGGGTCCATTTATTCGGAGTCGGAGGGTAAGCTGTTCTACGGGGAGCATTTGCGAAAGATCAAAACCTGACGGGAGCCAACCTGCGGAATGTCGACAAGTTGATCACTCGGTGAGTTTAGACTTCGGCCAGCCATTGGACAAGTCCCGTTCCGATGCACCCTCGACCCAGCATCGACGAAGAAGCCCCAACGGGGTGCCTAATCCATGCGGTAGGGTTTTTCCGCGCGGTAGAGATCCAGCAGTTCCTGTTCGTCGGCCTGCTGGTCCTCGGGCAACTGCTCGATCACTTTGGTCTGCCAAGCGATGGCCTGTTCGAAGTCTCCGCTCTCGGCATAGGCGGCGGCCATGGCCTTCACCACGCCGATCGATTGCCCTTCGCTGACCTGGTGGGCTTGGCGCGCTATCTTCAGGGCGGCTTGTGCGTCTCGAATCTCATCGTCAGGGCATGTCGCCAGCAGCCAAGCGGTATTTTGCATGGCCAGCAGGTACTGTGGCGCCAGTTCCGATGAGCGTTGAAAATCCGCCAAGGCTTCACGATAGCGGCCCAGTCGCTGCAGGTTGAAGCCGCGATTGTTGTACGCGCTGGCGGATTCCGGCTGAAGCTGGAGCCATCGATCGAAATCGGCGATCGCTTTCTCTGACTGGCCCTTCAAAAACCAGACGAAACCACGTCCTCGATAGGCAGGCACAAAATCATCGTCCAACTCGATGGCTCGACTATAGTCCGTCACCGCCTGATCCAGCTTGTCCATCTGCTGCCACGCTCGACCACGCTCGAAGTAGCCATCGGGCTGTTGGGGCTTCAAACGGATCGCTTCGTTCAGATCGTCGATCGCCAGATCGTGGTTGCCAGCCGCCAGGTGCGCCGAGGCTCGGTTCACGTAGATCGAAAAACCGGTCAGGCCTTCGGCGATCGCCTGATCGAAATCCGCGATGGCGTCCTCGAAATCGCCCATCGCGTATCGAGCGACACCGCGATTGACGTAGATGGGACCGTCGGTCATTCCCATCCGGATCGCGCGATCGTAATCGGCGACCGCCTGGGGGAACCGGCCGTTGACGGCGTGGTGGATGCCGCGATTCAAGTACGTGTTGGCATTCTTCGAGCCCAATTGGATCGCACGATCGTAGTCCGCGGCCGCCTTGGCCGAATCGCCACGAGTGGACCACATCACAGCGCGCCGCTCGTAATGCACCGCGCGCTCGGGCTGGCGACGGATCAAGGCCTCGTAAATCGGTGCCGCCTGATCGAGATTCACCACCGAGTCGACACTCAGCCAACCCTTTTTGCCATCGTCATTCTGCACCCAGATCTGTTGATCCTGTCGTGTGATCATCGAAAAGATCTCCCCCGGCTCGGCCTGGCCGGTGACTCGATCGCCGATCTTCAACGGGGCAGCGCTGCGGGCCACCACGTTGGTCACCCGCGGTTGGGCGATGCTTTTCTCGTGGGACGACAACAGAGTCAGCAGAGCGAGTAACGGGAGAAGGAGAATTGGACGCGACACGAGATTCGTTCCTTGCTGGATGCTGGAGCCGGAAGACGATGGCTGTTACCGATGACGACAGGCCGAACGAGGCCGTTCGGCAAGTATAGGATCCTGGTCGACGCACTGCGGCGATTCATTCGAAATGGCCCAATCGCCCTGACTGCAAAAGCACAGGATAGGCAAATTCTGCCGGTTACGGGATTTTTCTGGATTCTTCCGATTTTTCGGCCGATACCTGTTTCAGACATCGTTCGAGTGGTTTCGAACTTGGAATGGGAAGCAAGAAGGGAACTTTGGCATGTTCTGGCGAGCGTTTTTCAGTTGCGCAAGCGCAGCTACGATAGTCATGGCCAGCGGTTGTGTCACCATGCATCCTTCGGCCTGCGGCATGGGGGCCATTGGCGGTGGATGCGGCATCGGCAGTAGCTGCGGGGAACTAGCATGCGGGTCGGGTTGTGGTGAGGTCTATTGGGGGGAATGGATCAATCACCCGCCCAAATATTGCGATCCGTGCGACCATCATGGCAATTGGATTGGAGCGAGATCGTGCGGCGTTGGGTGCTGGCATCCATTCCAAGGGATTCGTAATCTATGGGGATATCGCTACGCTCCCGCTGGGTATGAGTATGCTTCAAGCTGCTCGTCCTGTGTGCCGGTAGAAACTCACTATGACTTTCTGGACCACATACCGGCAGAGATGTACGAAGGCGGCGAGTTCGTGCCTCCGCCGGTTCCCAAGCCGGCCCCCAGTCGCCCCAATGGGGATGCCAACGGGCGACAGGCTTCTCGGCCCTCGATGTTTGGCGGCCAGGTCAATCACGCCACGTATCGTCAGCGGCGGTAGTATCGCCGAAGCTGACAACCATCTTGCTTGCAGGCTCTGCCCCATGCATGCCGCATTTGCTTCTACCCCCACTCGGTCTGCCCAGTGGGGGTTATTTTCTACAGCCAGGCTCTTTCGCATCGTGGTGATGTTCACTGCGGTTCTGTTGCTAGCGACCGCCTCCTGGCTGCTCGTGCGTCGCGTAAGCGGTGCGCTGCAATCCCCGCTTCCTGGGTTCTTCTTGCCGATATTGGGAGGTCTATTTGGAGCGTTGATCGCCGCTGCTGGTTGGATCGAAGGTGGATTTGGCAGGACACGAGTCGATTCTGGTATCGAATCCGTCCGTCGTTGGCCCTATTGCCGGCTATTGCTGAGCTTCGCCATTCTGGTCGCAGGTGTAGCGGTTTCGTTGCCCGAGGCGTCGGTAACGGCCTTGTTCGGGTTCTGGACACTTGCGTTGGTAGGAGCTATTGCCGGTTGGTGTCGTTTGCCGACATGGTCGAAAGCCGACATTCGTGGTCGCGATGAGGCGAACAAGACGGTCACCGAAAGACTGGGGGCACCGACCCTTGATCCGACTGGGTTCGCCACGGGATGCGTTGGCATCGATTGCGAAAGCGACGAGGAGGGCGAGGAGGAGGGCGAGGAGGATGTGGAATCGGAGCAGTTGCTTCCGGTACACGTGTCGCAACGCGTCGTACGGGCTCGAGACGAGCGAGACGCGGAGGTCGTGTTTGGGACCGTACGCTGCAGTTTCGCTCCAGGCCAGCGGCAGCAGAGTATTCATCTGGCGTTCTGCCCGCCGCTCCGGAAGCTTGCCCAATTGGCGACCGATCAGGTCGCTGGTCCCGCCGTTCAAATCAAGACGGTAACGGCTGAGACGTTCGGCGTGGGTTTGGAAGCCAAGCTGGCTTCGCCTAGCAAGGAGCCAACTGAAGTGCAAATTCAGTTTTTCGCCTTCGAGAAATCGCCTGACGACCGGGACGAGTGACTCGACGGCCTTCGCGTGCCCCGCTCACCAGGACTTTGGCCGAATGGCCAGCAGATTCGCAGCAATCCGTAGCTCGCCCGGACGACACCGATTCGGCGATCTCGGCGCGCCGAGCCACCTCGGCTTCCTCGAACAATTGGAGGATGTACGGATCGGCCCACGGCAACAGGTCGGCGGCGGGCGACAGGTTCGAGCAACGGCAGGTCTGAGTATTCATGGATGAACTCCGTTTCTAGGGACCGAGGAAAAGCCGAGTTCTACGACTCGTTGACTGGACCTGGGAATTGCAAGTTCAGTGCCACAAGGTGAAAAAACGAGCGTCACACAAGCGGAGTTTCCTCTCTAAACCGTTGCCCTGGAATGACTTATGTAATCTTTTTGAATCCAGGCGTGTTCTGACGAATCCTCTGCAGATCAAGCGTCCAACGCCAGATGCGGGATCGTTGTGGAAGATTTTTCAATCGATCGGGATCAGTTTGGGACGCCGCAACTTCACGCCGCCGATCCGTCCCTGGGTCCTGTAAAGCGTCGCAAAGTCCAGATGGAGGAAATCGTAGAGCGCTATGGGCGGATGGTCGTCGAGCCACTGGCGGGCCTGCTGCTTCATCTGCTGGTCATACGCCAGTTGCGAACTCGAATGCGCGTAGCAGCGACCCGGATGTCGCCGCAGGTCACCGTCGAAGTCTGGACTGATGTGCCACAGTTCGTGGAAGATGGTCGTCAGTTTCTCGCCGAAATTCAGGTCCAGGAATCGGGGCAGGCAGAACGCCAGGAGGTACAGGTATTCGTGTCCGAGCGGACCAAACATCCGCTGGACGGTATACCGTTGGCGGCCGATACGTCCGTCCAGCGCCCCGCCCCGGAACCGCATCGGTAGCAGCCAAGCGTGCAAACCATGGGCTGTGCGTTTCCTGGCTTGCGTCCATGTCACCCCTACCTGCTGCATCCGAATGTGCGCCAGATCGGGACATCGGTCGACGATGTCTTCGCACAAGGCCCCCATCCGTTGGGTGAAATGAAAACCGGCAATCGACCGCTCCTCAGGTCGCTGCGGCCGCATGTTCCCTCCTTGCATCGTGGCCCCTTTGTCTTGATCTAGCGTCGATAAGCCATCCATTATCCTGACTCTTGCTTCCCGAACAAGTTCCGAGTACATTTTTGGGAGTCGAATGTGAAAAGCAACGCCGGAAAGGAGGCCTGAGATGCCAGCGGATGACAAGCGTCGTCAAAAGAAGTTAGAACGTCGCAACGCCAAACGGAAACAGCGGCATCGCGAGATCACTAAACAGCGCAATTTGGGACTCGCCGATCGTTTAAGGGCCGCGACAACATACCCGATTCTGGACTGCCTGATCAGCAACACGCTGAGCAAGGACGGTCTCTGCACCACGATCTTGAGTCGCCAATTGCCGACGGGCGAGGTGGCATATTCCGTGTTCTTGGTCGACCGGTACTGCCTGGGCGTGAAGGATGCGTTCGGTGGCGTTCGTTTTCGCGACGAGTATCGGCAGATGGTCGAGAAGTCCGATGAAAAACTGGACATGAAGCGGATCGATCCAGCCGACTTGCGATACCTGGTCGAGCAGTCCGTCGAGTATGCGCGAGGCTTGGGAATGGAACCGCACCCAGACTATCCTCGCTTCAGCGCGATCTTTGGCGACATCGATCCCGAACAAGCGTCCTTTGAAGTGGAATTCGGCAAAGACGGCAAGCCGCTGTTCATCGCCGGTCCTCATGATTCGCCTCATAAGTGCCAGCAAATCATTGCGACGCTCAGACAAAGTTGCGGCGACGACGGTTTCCATTATCTGCTTCCCGTCGCCGTGGGCGAGGGAGGATCGCTGTTCTCTGAAGCTTCGATGGGACCGCATCTTTCCGGTCCACCTGATTCCGACGAAGAATCCTAATGGATGCCCCCCATCGCGAGGGAGGGAAATGCAAAGCCACGAGACAGCACGAAAGTCCATCACGTCGGTACTCCAACGAGGAATCGAGCGGCTTCTGATCGCCTTCTCTTTTTGGGGATTGCTGATGGCGTCGTTGTTCTTCGCCGCGTCCCTCACGCCATCCCTGTTGCCCAGGCATTACGCAGTCCAAGGCATCTTGTCCGGGATGGCGTTGGCGGTCGGTTATGGTGTCGGTGTGTTTTTGGTGTGGGTATGGCACTACATGGAGCTTCCGGTATTCGGTGACCGTGTCCAGCGCACCAGCAAGGGGCTGACGGCTGCGTTTGTCGCCGTGGTGATGATCAGCTTCTTATGGCAGACGACCGAATGGGCAAACTCGGTTCGTCGCTTGATGGAGATGGAACCGGTAGACACCGCTTATCCTTGGCGAATCGGCGCGGTCGCTATTCTGGTGGGCGTTGCGATCATTATGGGGATGCGAGGCCTTCGCTTCTGCTGGCGCTACGTCAACCGCAAACTGGCCACGATCATCCCGCGGCGGATCGCGCACGTGCTGAGCACCTTGTTGATCGGTTTTGCCGTGCTGATGATCGCCAACGACGTGATCGCTCGGTTTGCGTTGAACACCGCTGATTCGATCTTCCTGGAGATCGACAAGAGAGTCGAGGACGATACCCGGCAACCCGTCGACCCGAATGCTTCGGGCAGCGACGCCTCGTTGATCGCTTGGGACACCATCGGCATCCAAGGCAAGCATTTCATCACGTCGGGGCCGACCCAGGAGGAGCTCAACCGGTTTTGGGGCCAGCCGGCCAAGCAACCCTTGCGGGTCTATGTCGGCATGCGCACCAAGCAGTCCATGGAACAGCAGGCCGAACTGGCCTTGGAGGAACTCAAGCGAGTCGGTGGTTTTTCACGATCGGTACTGGTCGTCGCCACGCCGACGGGCACCGGTTGGCTGGATCCGGGTGCGGTCGATACGATCGAGTACTTGCATGCCGGGGACACAGCGATCGTCAGCATGCAGTATTCATATCTTCCAAGCTGGATCACGATCCTGGTCGATCCCCAGCGGTCGCGGCAAGCAGCGCGCACCCTGTTCCACGCCATCTACAGCCATTGGACAACGCTGCCCCGCGATGATCGCCCGCGGCTGTACCTGCATGGTTTGAGTCTCGGGTCGCTCGGCGCCGAATCCAGTGCGGATCTGTTCACCGTGTTCGAAGATCCGATCGATGGCGGCGTTTTGAGCGGACCTCCGTTTCCCAGTCGCGTCTGGTCCAGGGTCACCAGTGCGCGCAATCCCGACTCGCCCATGTGGCTGCCCGAGTTTCGTGATGGATCCATGGTCCGATTCACGGCTCAGGAGAACGCCTTGGATCGCGGCGGTCAGCGTTGGGGTCCGATGCGATTCGTTTACATCCAGTACGCCAGCGATCCGATGATTTTCTTTTCACCGGATCTGTTGTACCGCAAGCCCGATTGGTTGCAGGGCCAACGCGGCCCTGACGTCTCGCCCTACTTGCGCTGGTACCCGATCATCCTGTTCCTGCAGACCGCCTTCGATTTGCCCATGGCCACCAGCGTGCCGCTGGGGTACGGTCACAACTACAGTCCGGCGAATTATCTGGAAGCCTGGATCGCCGTCACCGATCCCGCCGCATGGACCGAACAGGACACCCAGCGACTGAAGCAGCAATTGGCCGACGACCGCGAGTTCTAGAGTCTTCACGATTCGACACACGTCCTGTTGCTTCGCATTATATCTGTAGGTAAACTCTGAATATTTGTTTGTCTGGATGGACGGTCGTTACTGCATCAAAATCTAAGATCGTGGAGACGCCTCGATGAAGTGGCATACCTTTTGCCTGCTCAGCTTATCCGCGAGCCTATGGTCCGTCGTAGCGGCGGCCGACCAGGGATCGCGGTTTGCCGTGACCAATAGCCGTAGTGAATACTCTCATTGGATCGACCTGTACGACGCGAACAATCGTCGCATCGATCCGACAGATCCCAACGCGGCTCCGTATTCGCCCATGACCACTTGCGGTCGTTGTCACGATTACGAGAGTATCGCCAGCGGCCATCACTTCAACGCCATGCACAGCAGCCTGCCCGCAGGTCGGCCGGGCGAACCGTGGATTTGGACCGACGAGCGTACGGGGACCCAAATCCCGCTGTCCTATCGTCGTTGGGAGGGAACTTATCATCCGGACGATCTGGACATCTCGCCCTGGGATTTCATCTTGAAGTTTGGCCGTCACTTGCCCGGCGGCGGGCCGGGGGAACCGCCCGCTCCGAAACCAACGGCGGACGGGGAATCCGAGGCCGGGGACCAGCAGCCGACTCCGGCGGTCGCCGACCGCTGGCGGTTATCGGGCATGCTGCAAATCGATTGCATGTTCTGTCACAGCAACGACCTGGGCTACAGCCCGGAGACCTGGTGGAACCAGATCCGCGACCAGAATTTCGCCTGGGCGCCGGCAGCCGCTGCCGGGTTGGCATCGATCGAGGGCCGGGTTGCGGGGCTGGCAGACGATTTCGATCCGGCCGATGCGGCCCCCGGCGGACGGAACCGGTTGCCGGTGACCACCTACGGTTCGCTGCGGATGAACGCGGATAACAAAGTCTTTTTTGACATGGTTCGGACGCCGGACGATCGCACTTGTTATTACTGTCACACCACGCACACCGTCGGCAGCCAATCGGTACCGATTTGGAATCAGGACGAGGACGTGCATCTGCGGGCGGGCATGTCGTGCTCGGACTGTCACCGCAACGACATCGGACATCACACGGTGCGTGGTTACGAGGGCGAAGTGCATCCGACCGGCGAGTCGGTGGCGTCGCTGTCGTGTCGAGGCTGTCACATGGACGGCCAGGACGGCATGGGCGGTCGGATGGGCGCTCCCAAGCCGCTGCACGGTGGGTTGCCAGCGCTGCACTTCGACAAGCTTTCCTGTACCGCCTGCCATTCCGGACCGGCACCCGGCGATCAAGCTCAACCGGTCCATACGGCGATGGCGCACGGATTGGGACTGCCCTCGCATCATTACACCAGCGACCTGGATCCTGGAATCGTGGCGCCGGTACTGCTGCAGGACCAGGGTATGCTGTATCCCCACCGGATGACTTGGCCCGCGTTTTGGGGCCGTCTGATCGACGGCGAGATCACGCCGTTGAACCCCGAGTCTGTCCAAGACACGCTACGACGTATTCTGCGAGTCCGTCGCGGGGCGAGCTTGATGCAGACCGTTTCGGCGGTCAAGCTGAGCGCCGAGGACAAGGCCGGCGTGTTGGGTGAAGAACGGGCGTCAGTGGACGAAGAATTGTGGACGCAGGAGGAACAGGATGCGATCGCTGCCTTGGAATTGGCCAAGGCCAAACAGGCTTGGGACGAACTGCTGGTGTCCGCACTCGAGACGCTGCAGGAGACATTCGAAAACGAAGGCGAGGCCGTCTATGTGAGCGGCGGCCGAGCGTATCGCTTGGGCGAGGATAGCGAACTCGAAACCTTCGAGCACGCGGCAGCACAGCCCTACGCCTGGAAACTGGGCCACGATGTGCGACCGACGCGTTATTCGTCGGGAATCACCGGCTGCTACGAATGCCATGCGGCGGGCGCACCGATCTTCGAAGGCCGGGTGACAGCGGTCGCGCCCGTACCCGACGACCAGCCGCCCGTCCATTCGATGTGGGAACTGGCCGGGTACGACAAGCTGTTGTTGGACGCTTGGAACCAGTCTTTCCAAGGTCGATCGATATTCAAGTACGCCGGGTTCGCTGCCATGGGCATCGTGGGGCTGATTTTGCTGACGTATCTGATCCAGGGAACCTACGGTCTGTTCGGGCATTTTCGTCGGGCTTGATCGATTCGAGATATCACGCGGGAGACAAGTTATGTTCGCCGAGGAAAATACAACGTTCGTTTTGATCGCCGCCCACTCGGGCGAGCAGTTCAACCAGGCGCTGCCCTATCTTTTGATCGCCACAGCGTTGATCGTCGGGCTTTATGTGGTGCTGACCATCGCCAGGGCCAGAAGGGTCGAGCCGAAATCCAAGTGGAGTCCCTGGGAGTGGGCCGTCTATGCCGTTACGCTGGTCAGCGTCGGGATCCTGGCCGCCACGTCGTTCGGGGCCGTGCTGAGCGTGGGGGTCTTGAGCGGATGGGCGCTGCTGGCCCACATGGTCGGTGCCGGGATGTTCGTCTTCGTGCTGCCGGTACTGGCGATCACCTGGTGCGAACCCAGTCGCTTCGATTTGCGACGGTACGGCCAGCGCGGCCCGACCGGGCCGGAACGTTTCTACTGGTTCCCCAAGCTGACCTTCTGGTTGTTGTTATCTGCTGGCTGGGTCGTTGCGATGACCATGTTGGTCAGCATGATCCCGTGGATGGGAACCGATGAATTGGAGAGCATGCTGGAGATGCATCGCTGGAGCGGGCTGGTGGTGGTCGCCGCCGCAGCGCTGCACGTCAGCGGCATGGTGATGCAGCGGATCGGCAAACGGTAAG
>REEF01000662.1 GCA_007695205.1 Planctomycetaceae bacterium | reverse complement strand
CGCTTGCCCTGAAAACGCCGCCTGCGATCCCCCTGCCTGGCTTTCTCTGGACTCCGCAAGCGACCGCGTTGCCCTTGTCCGGACGCCCAGCACTGTGGACGCCAGCAGCCACTGGCACACGGTTCGAACAACGTGCAGCACGCGACCACCCGTTGCGAGAGTGATTCCATCTGAGTTCCGCAACAGGCCCCTTCCAGCGTCCGCATAAGTTATAAGTCAAGACCTGACCCCAGATGACAGATGAATCGATCTTGCGTCCGATGATCAGGTTCGCTAAGTAATAGCCTCGTTTTTGGAAGTCGTATCTACGCGATGTGACATTAGCGGATCAGGAAGAGACTGGTGTTGCATTTTTCCCGACATAACATCTTGATCAGCGCCAGCGTTCTCTTTTGCATTGGTAGCAATGGCAGCACCTGGGGGCAAACCCACTTGGGCGTCGTTTCGTGTATAGCTGGGGGGGCGACTGTTCCGAGAACGTCCGAATCGGACTTGATCCTGCCTGTCGCGTCGATCGAGCCGATCGAGGTTGCCCATCGCCGAATTTCCCCATGTAACGCGTACCGAACGTGCCATTCGCAGGAGTATCCGTCGCTGGACCAGGCTTGGCCGGATGACAGCCCACCCACGATGCAATGGTTTCCCAATGGGTTGATCTATCGGTCTTATTTAGGCAGCCAACGAGAATCCCGATTCGCCTGTGTCTTGACCAAGGACGAGCATCTGGGATGGCTTTGGGACGTTTCGTTAGGGGGTCGAGTCGGGTTGGTTCGCTACGGCAGCGGTCCCGATTTCTGGCCCGACGGCTGGCAGGTAGACATAGAGGGCGCGGCTTTTCCACGCCTGGACCCTTGGGGAGTCAGCACGCCGTTGCTCAGCACGGATTTCCGTTTTGGCATTCCGATCACCTACGGCCAGGGGCCTTGGCGTTTCAAGACGGGTTACTACCACATCAGTTCCCACCTGGGTGACGAGTACATGATCGCCACCCCCGATTTTACTCGATACAACTACAGTCGAGACGCGTTCATCCTGGCGTTCAGCTACTACTTCGGGCGCAGTCCTGCGACTCGATACGACTGGCGGTGCTACGCAGAAGTCACTTGGGCGGACTGGGCGAAGAGCCGTGGTGGGGTCGCCGAACCTTGGGAATTTCTGTTCGGCGTGGAGTACAGTCCGGCGCTGGAGTTTCGAGGGGGGGCTCCCTTCGCTACCGTCCATGCACATTTGCGCGAGGAAGCTCGATTCGGAGGGCATTTTTCCATGCAAGCCGGTTGGCAACTGCAGCGGGGCCCCAGCGGTGCCCTGTTCCGGTTCGGCGGCGAGTATGTCAACGGCAAGAGCACTCAGGGTAGCTTCTTCAAGGAATACGAGAATCGGATCGGCGTGGGCATGTGGTACGATTTCTAAAGGCCGCTCGCCTGGCTTAACAGTAACTGCAGTTCGTTCATGGCGGCCAGATTCTGAGCTTGATTGGTAGCCGAGAAGATGGCCTGCAGATTGGCGATCATCCGTGCCAGCCACTGGACATGGTTGGCCGTGCGCAGCAGTCGGGTATCTGCGGGGATCGACCGTCCGCTGATCTGCGCCAAACGCTCCAACGCTTCCACGGGCGTCAGCATCTGGCCGCGGAAAAAAGGGTCGACCAGGATCGGACCCGTTTGATCGTGGATCCGCGCCAGGAAGTGCCCCGGCGCATTGATGCCTTCGACTCGCAGGCCAACGCGTTCGGCAACGGCCTTGTAGACCAGGGTCAATGTGATGGGGATGCCCGTTCGACGACGAAGCACCTCTGGCAGGTAACTGTTCTGCGGGTTGTAGTAGTCTCGCTGATCGCCTCGGAATCCCGCGTCTTCGAACAGCACTTGATGCAGGTGAGCCAATACGGCCTCGACCCGCTTGGTGCGCACCCGCGACCGCACGACTTCGGCATAACCGCGCAGCGTATCGAACAGACCGTCCAAGTCCACCTTGTCCAACGGATGCATCGAAACAGCCACGGCGGCGCGGACCAACGCATCGGTCTCGTCCAGATGGTTCAATTGGTCCGCAAACAGATAGAATGCTTCCGGACGGCATATCACAGGTTGGGGCTTCATTTCGTCTGGGTTCCTCCGCCTTCCATTCTAATCGAATTTCGAGCCGGTGTGGCCCCGTTTGCGGTTTCCCTGCCCGTTGCCAGTTGCTATCGTAAACGGCTGGTCGATTTTTCATCCTCTGCCGGTTAGTTTTGTGACCATCATCCATCCCGTCCACGTCGACTCACAACGTCTGGCCATCCATGGCGGCGCTGCCGTCTTTCCGGAAGGGGCGCCCACCTGGCCACCCGTCGAGGAAGATATCCTGAATGTCTTCCGAGCGATCTGGTCGGACGGCAGTTGGGCTCGCTACCAGGCAGAGCATCTCGAGACGCTCGAGCAGCAGTTGATGCGACAATTCAAGACGCCCTATGTCGTGCTGACATGTTCGGGAACGGTGGCGGTGGAATTGGCGCTGCGCGGCTTGAAGGTTGGACCGGGCGACGAGGTGATTCTGGCGGGCTACGATTTTCCGGGTAATTTTCGAGCCATCGAGGCTGTCGGGGCCATCCCGGTGTTGACGGACGTCGTTGCGGGCGGATGGTCGCTGGATGCCTGCTTGCTGGAAGCCGCCTGGGGTCCCAAGGTTCGCGCCGTGGTGGTGTCGCATCTGCATGGCGAGTTGGCTCCCATGCGCGACATTTGTCGATGGGCGGCTGATCGCGGTGTCCGAGTCGTCGAGGATGCTTGCCAGACGCCGGGCGGCTTGGTGCAAGGCCAGGCGGCGGGGGCTTGGGGAGATGCGGGCGTGATCAGTTTCGGCGGCAGCAAGTTGCTGACGGCCGGTCGAGGCGGTGCGGTGCTGACCCACGACGCCCAGGTACGGCAACGCATCCGGATCTTCTCCCAGCGTGGGAACGAGGCTTTTCCGCTGAGCGAAATGCAGGCCGCCGTGTTGTTGCCTCAATTGGAAAAACTGGCGCCGCGCAATCAGCGGCGGCAGCAGGCCGTCAGCCGGCTGGTCGAAAGGTTGGCGGGCGTGAGCGGCTTGATGCCCGGAAAGATCGATGGCGGCTTGGGGGTCGCCAGCTACTACAAATTCGGCTGGCTGCTCGACCCCAAGACAATCAGCGAACATGGGCGAACCGAGTTTCTGGCAGCCCTCCAAGCCGAGGGGGTTGCCATGGGAGAAGGATTCCGTGGCTTCGTGCGTCGCGGCAACCGGCGGTGCCGGAAGGTCGGCACGTTGCCTGCCAGTCACATCGCCGCAGAACGAACTGTATTGTTGCACCATCCGGTTTTGCTGCAGGGACCGGAAGCCATGGATCGAGTCGCATGGGCGATCGAGAAGGTTTTGTCTGCCATGAACAAGGGGTAGGATCCGATGAAGCTGTTGTTGACCAACGATGATGGAATTCACGCCGAGGGCTTGGCTGCGCTGGAGCGAGTGATGACGCAATTCGGCGACACCCGAACCGTCGCACCCCAGCAGCCGATTTCCAGTTGTGGGCATCAGACCACCACGCATCGCCCGCTGGGTACCGTGACGGTCGCCACTAACCGTACGGCAATCGATGGGTCTCCGGCGGATTGCGTCCGCCTGGGATTGCTGTACCTGGCAACGGATGCCGACTGGGTGGTCTCGGGAATCAACGCAGGCGGCAACCTGGGCGTCGACATTCACATGTCGGGCACCGTCGCTGCGGTTCGAGAAGCCGCCTTGTTGGGCAAGCCGGCCATCGCCATCTCGCAATACTTGGCCCGGCACAGCCGATTCGATTGGGATCGAGCCGCCGAGTTGGCGGTGATGGCATTCAGAAAAGTTCGTGAATTACCGCTGCCAAAGGGTGCGTTCTGGAATGTCAATCTGCCGGATTGGAAAGGCGATACGCCTTGTCCGGAACTGGTGTTCTGCGACCCGGACCAGCACCCGCTGGCCATCGATTATCGGCGGGAGGGAGACGCCTTTCACTATCAGGGTGTTTACCAGCAACGTCCTTTCGAGCCGGGGACCGATGTCGATCACTGCTTTCGGGGTCACGTGGCCGCCAGCCGGGTCTCGTCCGGCTTTCGCGGCTTACCTCCGATCTGATCCGATCACTGCACGTGCTTGCCGAAGTGGGTTTCCAGGCGTTGGATCGTGGCGGCTACGGCGGCGGGGATTTCTGATGTCGACAGATGTCCTGCTTCGACCAACATGGTCGCCAAGTCCTCCAAGCAGACTTTCGTCAGTCGCGGATCGTACAGCAGCATCAGGCGGCGTTCGATCAGATCCTCCAGGCGGTGAGCCCATTGGTTCTGGATGACCCACTTGGCGACGGATCTGGGCACATCGCAACCCGGCAGCAATACGCTCTGGCCGGCCTGCGAATCTTGCAAGACCCGCTCGGTGCGAGTGCCCAGCAGGGACCATGTGGCCACGACACTCGCTACCGGCAATGCGTACCGCTCAGCCAGCGTCGTTTGTAACTGGCCCAGCGTGTCCAGGTCGGCCGGATACGACTCGCCACCCGGCACGACGCGCTGGCGTGAGTTCGTCGTGGGTTGGCGGCCCAGATCCTTCAGCAGTTGGCCAGTGGCATCTTCGGCCAACGATCGGCACGTCGTCAGTTTTCCGCCGATGATCGAATAGACGGGCATCGTTCCGCCCAGATGCCGTTCCAGCCAATGGCGGCGCGAGATGGCGCCCGGCTTCTTGTCGCCCGAATACGGCAGCGGTCGGACGCCGGCGTAGTGCAGATCGATATCGTCGCGTGAGATCGGCACGTGCGGCAGCAGATGGTTGACCAGTCCCAGCAGGTACTCCAGTTCCTCTTCCGACGCCACCGCTGCGCCTGGTTCGCCGTCATAGGGGATGTCGGTCGTGCCCACCAGTACGCTGGATTGCAGGGGAAGTACGAAGACGGGGCGTCCGTCGCTGGCCTGGGCGTACAGCCCGCGACCATCCAGCGCGGCGTGCAGATCCGGATGATTCGTGACGAAATGTGTGCCTTTGGTACCGCCGATCGTGCGAGGCGCGGTGATGTCCAGACCGCGCAGTGCATGATCCACCCAAGCACCGGTCGCGTTGATAACCGCCTGCGGTTCGACCACGCGTACCGGTTCCGATGGCGGATCACCGGGCTGGACGGGGTAGATCATCAAACGCCGGTCGTCTCGTACGGCGCGATGGTAGGTGTACAACGTGAATTCGATCCCCGAATGATCGGCAACCTGCCTGGCGTCTTCCAGCAACGCCACGGTGAAGCACTCCGGATAGGCCATCTGAGCATCCCAGTAGCTGCCCATCCAGCGGAATTGTTGAGAATCGACAGGCACGGTTCCTGCTGCACCAACCGGGCGAATCCGATGGGTGGGCAATTGGCGATCTCGAGCCAACAGGTCATACATCCACAGCCCGCCGCGGATCAGCCACATGCCTCGTTGGACATCGCCCCCGCCCGGCATCCCCAGGAATCGAGCCGCCGATGCGCACCAGCCGCCACCCCGCTGGGAAAGGGGGATTTGGATCTCCAGCGGTTGAACGAATTGCGGTGCCAGATCCAGCAACCGCCGCCGTTCGGCCAACGCTTCGCGAACCAAAGCGACATCGCCGTATTCCAAGTACCGCAGCCCGCCGTGGATCAAGCGTGATGAATACGCTGTCGTGCCGTAAGCGATATCGGATGTGTCCACCAGGACGACGGGCACGGAATTCAACAGCAATTCGCGGGCCAGCGCTGCGCCGTTGATACCCGCTCCTAGCACTACTACCGGTTGCCTCATCTTATGGCCTCCAGATGACGGTGTAGAAAAAAAGATCTTTTTCTCGATTTTTTGCTTGATTTCGCGTTGGGAAACGAGTTAGTTGTAAATGGTTTCAGCGCGACACAAGGGCGGCGTGCGGACGCTTCCCGTACCGTGTTGCTGGATGCAACGCAACGAGAGGCAGTCCAGATGGATGTGATTATGCTGGGTCCCGCCCTGTATGGGCAAGGCGGCACAGGCGTGTTTACGCCTCGAGTCGCCACGATCTTTCCCCGTCAACGTGTCCTGATCACGCACAACGTTCCCCACTACCAACAGCATAAAGCCATGCTCGATCTGGTGGACCAGCAACGAACGGAACAGGGGCTGTCGCTGATGACAAGCGAAGAACGAGACGAATTGTTCTCGCAAGGTGTCGACCTGATCGTCCACCCCGAAACGATCTACATACGACCGGATTCGGATCATATGGACCTGGTTTTCGAGGCCGACGAAGTGCTTCAGCAATTGGTGTCCAAGTTGAGGATCCGGTTTATGCTGGCTGGAAACGAGCAGGTCTATCAGGCGCTGAAAAGTCGCGGCGAATCCTGGCGTATCACACCTGGCACCATCTCTACCGAAGAAATGGTCCAGTTGATCAAGAATTCCCGAATGGCGCTGGCCGGACGGCAGATCTACTACCACAGCCCCAGTACCGGCACACGCATGTTGACGCTCCAAGCGTTCCGCGAACTGGGAGGATCGAACGACGAGGAGCTGAGGCGGTATCTGCTGGAGATCCGGGAATACGCGTCGAAAACGAACCGCAGTTACCATCCAGAGGTGGATTTCTTTCTGGGAAGCTGGCCGCTGCACGAGGCTTTCCACAAGGCCGATTTCGTGAACGTGGATGCGGCCGAGTTGCGGCGTTTGCACAGCGAAATGAGCGATCTGTTTGCCGATAGCGTCAAGCCTTCGTTGCGCATCGACGACACGGGAAACGAGGAATGGCGCTGGCGGATGTGCCAGGCTTTACGCCCCTTGAAGGACGATATGATCATCGAAGAAGATAAGCTGGGCTTGGCCTCAGAATTCCAAAGGCACGTCGAATGGCTGCCAGGCGGCCGTATCGAGGACGGCTTGCTGGTCTTCGACCCGATCTACAAGGTGTTCGAGGCGCAGCGAACCAACGAGGAACTACGGTTGCAGGACCAACGGGCGCGCATGATCCTGTGCAACGTGGTGCGGGACCACCCGGATCTGGAACACGTCAACATCGGCCGAGTGGCCGAACCGCTGGGACGAGGGAAGAGAAAACCGTTGGGTCGGCGCGAGGTATACGTGTTGGATAGGAAGCAGCGAGGCGACACGGAAGATACCGTGAAGATCATCTATATTCAGAAGTGGGATGTCCGCTGGCGTTTGGATCAGGGCGTGCCCATGGAACAAGCGATGATCGACACCGAGGAATACACGGAGTACACGCTGGACCGTCGCCTGGGATGCCATCGCCTGGGGATGAACCTGGGCGGCCCGATCACGGTCGGCAAGGTCAGCGAAATCTACCAAGGCGGTGCACACAACGCTCGGCACCGCCGTATCTGGACAACCTATTTCGAACGCGATTACGTTCGAGGCATCGCCAGCGACAAAGTGCCCCCGTCCCGGTTCGAGTCGTCCGAATACACGCGTCGCTTCGCTATCTTGTTGGGCCGCGCCGCTGCGACCAATCTGATCGTCGGGCGCGGCGGTTCGCCCAACGAGGTTTTCTTTGACGACGGCGATGAAATGATCATCGAAAACTCTAAACAGTTACCCGAGGACCTGGTCGTCACGCATCACACGGGATCGTTTTGGCACTATCGCGTCCCGCTGGCGCAACTGGCCCGGGCCTATGCCAACCCCGTCAATCAACGAACAAAATTCCTGGCCAATACCGATGAATTCGCCAAGCTGTACCTGAACGCAATGATCGATCGTTTTGTCGAGATCCAGCAGGATTATCGCAATCGGCGCGCTGCGTTCGACCGGTTGTTCCACTTCCGGGAGTTCAATCCGGCTGGCAGTTTCGCCTGCCGCTGGGAAAGCATCCTGAAGCGTCTGGATCAAACCGACCCGCAACAGCTACAGCAGATCATCCGGGACCATTTCCAGTACTGACGCGGTTCAACGCGTGGGACGTTCCACCATCAGTTCCTTCGCCTGCGGATCGTAGACATAACGTTGTTCGGCTGGCAATTCGGGCAATTGGATCTGGTTGGCCTGGATGATCTCCTTCATGAACTGATCGTGCGACTCAGGTGCAGTGCCGTGCAATGCCTGGTACATCTGCATGGCCTGCGGGATCTGGACCTGGAAGATGGCTCGTTCGCGCAAGGTAAAGTAGGCTTTGGCCGGAGTCACCAGGACTCCTCCCTGAAACTTATCCAGCCCGCGACCTTTGGCTCCAACCCCCACGTCGGCTTTGATACGCTGGGCGTCGGGCGAGGCCGTTTCGGACGGCTCGGGCGCCGCGGGCGTCGCGTCGGGTATCGCAAGCGGCTCGGCTTCAGGCGGCGCAATCTCCTGGGTCATCTCCGGCGACTCGACGATCCCCGGATCGACCTCCAATGGCTGGGCCGCACTGACGGCAGGCTCCGTGGGAACCTGCTGCTCCGCAACCGCCGGAGTATCGGTTTGGCCGACGCTGGGAGCCGCAACGTCGGGTTCGCTGGACGTCGTCGGATCGGTCGCAGAACCTCCACAACCTGCCAAACAGGCAATGAACACTAAGCAGATGAGTAAACTGGCTCGCATCGCTACCACTCCTAGAAACGAGAAAACGCTGGCTGTCGCCAGCTAGTCGAATACCGAGATGGACCACTGGTCCATTTCCTGCAACACGTTGTACTTGGTCATATCGTATTGTAGCGGTGTGACCGTCACAAATCCCTTTTCCAGCGCCGAAAGGTCCGTCTCGCGGTCGCCATGCTGAGGCGGTGGTTCGCCCGTGGCCCAATAATAATCGCGGCCTCGCGGATCCTTCCGCTTGATAAAGTGTTCCCCGTACCGCTCGACGCCCATCGGCACGATCTTCACCTGTGGGTTCCGCCGCACGGCCGAGGTTGGAATATTGACGTTGTACAATTCCGACCCGGGCTGTTTGCGCTGCAGGATCTGCTGGATGATCCGCGCGGCGATCCTGGCCGCTTGATCGAATTCCGCGTGCGCGTCGTATTCCAACGAGACGGCGACGCTGGTGATATCGAAAAACGCGCCTTCGATCGCCGCAGCCACGGTGCCCGAGTACAGCACGTTGATGCCGGCGTTCAGCCCGCCATTGATCCCGCTGACGATCAGATCCGGGCGCCGCGGGCAGAATTCGAACACACCGATCTTGACGCAATCGGCCGGGCTGCCTTCGACCGCCCACCCGCGTCGCCGATCGCCGTCGAAAACTTCGCTGCAGACCAGCGGGCTGAGAAACGTGATCGAATGGCCCACACCGCTCTGCTCATGAGCTGGCGCGACCACGCACACGTCGCCCATCTGCAACAATTGGCGCTCCATGGCCGCCAAGCCCGGGGCATGGATTCCATCATCGTTGGTTAAAAGAATCAGCACCTTGTTCCTTCGTCCGTCCAACATCGGCATGATTGACAAAAACTCCCGATCGCGAGCCTATTGTGTCATCGAACTGCCAGGTTCACAAGCGGACCAGACCCTTGTAAGCCCCGGGGTCTTCCATCATTGTCGCAGAAGAGCGACCCGCGGAAAACTGATCAACAATCGCCTTGCCCGCTGTTCCCAGGCTCCTATTCGCGCAACAATGATAATCGATACGAAATTTGCAGAGACAGTCGGACAGTCGAAAAGATTTGATCATGGGCAATCGGTTGGGAGTCTGATGGCCACGGTCGAACTGAAAGTGAAACAAAGTGCCAGCAATCCCGCCTCGACACCCAAATAGTGTACGGTAGATTCGTTATTCCCGCTCTCGCCAAAAGGAACCACAACGATGAAAACTCGAATTCACACGCTGGCCATGCTCCTCGGGACCCTCCTGCTGCCGTTGGGATGGAACGATCGGGTGACCGCAGAACTGGTGGAACTGGCTGCCGATGGCGGGTGGGGGTACGCCGGTCACCATGCCTTGCTGGCTCGCGATACATTGTTTTTCTCGTATCTTGATCGTTCGGGTGGCAAATGGGTTGCGTCGTACGATTGTCGAACCGGTCGGATCGACCGCAACCAAGTCGGCAAGAGCAACCGTGACCTGCACGGCGCCAACCCTTTGATGATCCGGCCCGATGGCCGGATCCAAATCTTCATTGAAATGGGCGGGTACTACGACAAGAAGATCCGCTGGCGAGTAAGCACAGAGCCGTGGTCGGTCGCCGAATTCGGCGAGTTGCAGGAGAGTCAGATCGAAGGCGAGATCATTCAAGGACGCCAGTTCTACCCGATGGTTCATCGGCCGTCAGGCGCGGTCTACCTGATCATCAATGCCCTGCGGGATGGTCAGCTTCGCGAGACCGTCATGTGGAAATCGCCGGACGGTGGCGATTCCTGGACCGAGGTCCACAGCCTGTGGGGGTTGGGCAAGGGGCTGAGCGGCAATCGCTGCTATTCTCGGGCGTATATGGAGAGTGATCACATTCATATCGTGACATTGCGAGTGGGATGGAGCGAACCATTGGATGGTCACCGAATCGGACGGTCCGAAGGCGTGTACTACGTGCGTTACGATGTGAACCAGAAGACGTTCTTCCGCGCCGATGGCTCTCGCGCGTTCGGCCTGGCCGACACCCCGTTGTACGAGACCGAGTCCTTCGACGAGATCTGGAACTGGGACAGAGATGGCCGTAAGAAGCAGCGGGCTCTTTGGAGCGATATCGTCGCCGACCAGGACGGAAGACCGTATGTCACGTTTTCCGTCCTGGATGCAGTCCCACAAGGGCAATCGGCCCTTCACGACGGCTACTGGGCGACGCCGGACAAACAAGGAAAGTGGCGTTATCACCGAGTGACGACGCTCGCACGCGGTTGGGATAATCTGCCGGAACGCAAGAACCTTGCCATCGCGATCGACCCGGAAGACCCAGCAACGGTGTTCCTGGCCAACAGCACTTCCGAAAAGGATGATCTTTCACAGATCCAACGCATGCGCACGCCCGACGGAGGCCGCACGTGGCAGACCGTCACGGTTTTATCCGACGAGGGGCGATTGAGCACGGTTGTCGTGCCCCGCGTGTTGGATGGAAGCCCAAGGAAGGTCGACGCTCTATGGCTCGACGGTCGCATGAAAGGCTGGAGCGACTATGAAACCAGCATCATGACACGACGATAATCGAATACCGTGTCAATTAAGGCCACCCACCCCAGCAATTGGTGCCACCCATATATTAAAGCATTAATGGGTGC
>REEF01000524.1 GCA_007695205.1 Planctomycetaceae bacterium | reverse complement strand
GCGTCGGGGACACGCATTCTCCGACGCTCGCGACTTCGGAGCACGTTTTTCTCGAAAACAGCCCTGGTTCAGTCGGCGGCCGTTAACTCGGCCAGCATCTCCAGTAGATGGTCGGTGATGATCACCGAGGCGTCTTCCTGGATGCGGCAGGTGCCCAACCAGGTTTCATACCCCCCCAATTCGTGCTGCTCTGGAGTTGGCAGGTAGCCGTGGTAGCCGTTGGTAACACCCAGCACCATCGTTTGCGAGAACGGGCTACGGGCCTTGAGATCCAGGCCGATCTCGACCAACGTTTCGAAGGGGATCGCACAGATGGCAAAGTCGCCGATTCGCACCGCTTGCAAGTGAACGTCCAGCGTTGGCTCGGCTTCGGCCAGCGACAGCGTGCGCCGGGCATAGGCTTCGGCGAGGCGCGGGAGTTCAGCCCGCTGTTCTTCCTCGGTGATGGCCAAAACCTGGTTGGCGTATTCGATCTGTTCCGGTGTTGGGCGGCGATGCTGCAGGGTGATCTCTCTTTGGATCATGCCCAACGGAACCTGGGCGTGGTGCTGGTCGATGGCCCGCCAGGCGTGCCACGCAGCGTCGGCCGTCTTCCGGGCGACGATACGGATTTGTTCGTAGGGGGCGCGGGGAGGCCGCGTGACCAGGAAGGGAATGTTGTTGATGTCTCCTGAGGCACCGTTGGCCAGCATCGCGACGAAATCGTCACCGGCTCGCATGCGATGAGGCATCAAACGTACAAACTCGCCGAAGTAATCGGCCGAGACTTGACCTCGCGGGGTGCCGCCGACGTAGTGCAGCGAGTAGTTGGCCAAGAGGGCCAAGGGGCGGCGGGATCGAGCGTCCTGGACCGACAGTACGGTGACATCCGGATCGGTCGGACCGGCGGGCCGATCCAACACATCGGCGCTGGTGCCGGGGTTCATACGCACCTGGTCCATTTGGCCGAACGGATTCAAGGGCATCTTTCCGGGCTTCAAAAACCACCGCCGATTAAACACCTCGTCCGGCAAGGGATGCACGGCAGCACCGACGGCTGCCGGACGCAGGGCCTGGTGCGCCTGGACGACCGCTTCGGCGATGCCTTCGATCACCTGAGTTCGATAGGCCACGGATGCTTCGGGGCCTTCCTGGACGTTCGACGCCGGGGCACTGTGCGTATGCGTCGCCGAAACCATCACGCGATGGGGCGGGATGCCGCAACGATCGACGATGATCGCCCGCGCTTCATCGGCCACCTGACGAGCGATGCCTAGGTTGTCCACCACGACCACGGCCAACTCCGTCTGATCGTCGGCCAACACCAGCGCGCGGGCAAACAACGGGTCGTGGACGCTTTCTGCCATGTTCGCACTGAAGCCGCCCGGCATGTTCACGGGAAACTGTTGCGGCGAAATGTCGACCGCAGCCGCTCCAGCGCGAAATGCCCCGGTGTCCTGGCCCAACGCGCTGCGGTCGCCGGAGAGGACCAACCAGGCGACCAATGCAATAGGAATGAGACAGAAGAGTCGACAAGTCGATCGGAATACGTGCGACATTTTGAAACTCCTTCGTGGTAGCCGAGCGGTAGCTCGTAATTTGGTTGGCGGCCCAGCCGCCTTGCGAAGGATTATCGTACATCGCGGACGCAATGACCAGCAGTGTGAGCGACGTAGCTGTCAGACTTCTTCGTTTTCGGCAACCGCATCACTTC
Organism: Planctomycetaceae bacterium; assembly: GCA_007695205.1. Lineage (GTDB taxonomy): Bacteria > Planctomycetota > Planctomycetia > Pirellulales > Pirellulaceae > SKKK01. The sequence goes on along the minus strand of REEF01000524.1, from coordinate 9,465 downwards.
CCAGGCTCAGCAGCAATTCGAAGGTAAAGATGCCCGCGTTGTGGCCGTCGTTGAACTCGATGTTGTAGGCATAGTTGCCGACCGGTTTCATGGCCTGAATGTCGACAGGCCGAGCTTCCTGGGCGGACAGCACGGGCAGCAGGGTCGCCGGCCGTTTCTCTTCGGCCGCACGTCGCTCGCGACACGTGGCGCACGGACACTCCTCTCGGAGCTCCGACACACGGTATCGACGGCGTCGACCGTCGCTCCACTGGATCAGCAGTTGCCTGCCGTCCAAACGTTCCAAGCCCGTCGGATAGACATTCATTCTTGTGCGGGATCCTCGCGTTGAAAAAACATCATGTGCTGCCAAGGCAGCCGGTCGAATTCCCTGACCAGCTTGAAACCGTTGGGCGTGAACTCCTTCATAATCTGACGCTTGCTCATCTTATGCAAGGGCCGGATCGGCACATTGGGATCTTCGGCACGGTATTCGGTCAACGCGACAACTCCATCCGGCGATAATGACTCGCGAATCGCCGCCAACATGTGCTCGGGGTGAGAAAATTCGTGATAAACATCGACCATCAGAACCAGATCGACTTCGCCCGGCGGCAACTTCGGGTCGTGCACCTGGCCCAAGATCAGTTCGATATTGTCCAACCCGGCACGCTCGGCACGTTCCTTTAACATCGCCAACATCTGGGGCTGGATGTCCACTGCCAACACACGACCCTCGGGGCCAACCATTTGAGCCAGCTTCAGCGTGTAGTATCCGTTCCCACAACCCATATCGCAGACGGTCATGCCCCGTTTCAGGCCCAGGTTGGTCAACAGCAGCGAACATCGCTCCTGCTCCTCGCGGTTATCCCGCGTCAGCCAAGGGGCCCCTCGATAATGCATGGTCTGAGCGATCTCGCGACCCATGTAATGCGTCAGGGCCGGTGGGATCGCATCTTCTCCGGCCGAGTCTTGCCTTTGGGCGATCGCCGCCCCCTGTACCACCCAGCAAAGGGTGACGAACACGAGCGCCGTCAAAGAGAACCGACAGAACCGATCAGTCATCATGAACCTCCAGACAGAAAGAATAAGCGAACTTGCATACCAGAATCTTAGTCGTGGAGAATCTGCTGCGCACCCCCAGAACAGATAGTGCGTGCACGGCCCTAACGGATCGCACCCATTTACGATTCACCTCGCCGCAGCACGATCAATCCGTCCTGGTCTAACTCGGTGCGATAGCCGGCCTGGCGTGCTGCTTCCAGCAAGAAGTCGGTGCGATCCAGCGATTGCTGAAACCGCTCGTACCGATCCAGGATGACCCAATCAAAGGCTTCGATGGGGCTGCGGTCGTCTCCCATCTCCTGACCCAACAGATCCCAACGAACCAAAGCCTGTTCGACCGATTCCAAGCGCCGGACTCGCAGCAGATGCGATGCGATGCGCCCCGTGGCCAGCACGGATACATCGGGCTCTTGTGCCACCCGTGCCAAGATCGATGTCAGCATCTCATGGCCAGGGGTCCCCACGGCACGCGGGTTATACGTCAGTTCGGTCTGACCGGGCACGTCGTACGACTTGCTGATCATCAGATTCAACGTGGGACTGCTCCACGGCAGGCTACCGTACAGCGAGGACGCGGTCAACGCCGAGGCGAGCGCCGCGATGGCGCCGACTCGCCGAACCGAAACGTCGGTCGTGCCCACCGCTTGGCATGATTGATCGGTGGGCATGCTGCAGCTCCCACCCAGCGCCGCCAGGTACAAAACGATCAGCGACTCAGAGACATACTGAAAGGCCAGGCTTGCCGCCGGACCGTGCTCCCAGGCCAACAGCACGGTCATTGGTAACACCATCGCCAACAGCACCGGCCAGCCGCGCGCCACGTTCGGCAGATGCCAGGGGACCAGCAACCCGAGCAAAAAATACAGCGACACCATGCGCAGCATCCGACCCCAGAACGCAATCGGCCGCAGCAACGGAGACAACAAGATCTCCGCAGTCGAATCGCCCAAACGCGAAAAACGTCCCGTCTGGAACTCCATGAACGAAGCGTACCTGGCGATCAACAGGAAAGCGACAACCATCGCGGCCCAGATCATCCACCAACTCCACACCGGCAAACACTCGGTCAGCCGCGTGTGGCCCATGCGACGGCCCAACGCTCCACGCCACCCGTCGCTCGTCCTGCCGCCCGCCAGCCAACCCTGCAGAGCGAGGGCGGCGGCCAGGCAACCTGCCACGACGATCACCGATTCCTGGAAACTGCATGCCAGCACGATCGCGACCAACGCTAGGATGCGCTGACCGATTAACAACGCACCAACGGCCAGGAACATCAACGGCACAGCGACACTGACTGGGTGCCAGCCATAAGAATAGCTCAGGTTCAATAGCCCCAAAGAGGGGAAGGCCAGGAATGTCAGGGACCAGATCGCCGAGGTCATCGCGTCACAGTCGTAGCGGCGAGCGATGCCGAAAGCCAACAGCGCTGGCGATGCCAGGCAGACCGCTTGCAACCCAAGAAATAGGCGGGCGTCCGGCATCAAGCCCCACAGCGGCGTCAGAAGCACCAAGCCCGGATTGAAATGATCCCAATAGGCGGGCACGCCGGGCGATTCCAACAGCCAGCCTCGGCCTTCCCACGTGTTGATGATCCGGCGTGCGAAATGACCGAAATCGTGATATCCCAAAAGAAAATTGGCGTAAGCCTGCTGGCCTTCCCAATACCACCAGACGGCGGCAGCGACGGCCAAGCCAACCGTCAACCAGAACCATCGGATCGAATCGGTCGGCCACCACGGACGAACGTTCGACTCGGCAGCCAGATTCCCAACAGCCATGCCGGTCACGAAGCTGAAGTACAACGGTTCGAGAAAGGTGATCGGCACCACCCCGCCCAGGACGCGTACTGCGTCCAGCAGCGGGATGATCGCTGCGGCCAACAGCCATCGAATCGACCGCGGCCAACAAAGCCCGCCCGCTCGGGTGCTGCGAATCCCGATCGTCGCCAGCAGTAATCCGACTCCCAGAATGGCGACTTGCTTTTCGATCGGCAGCACCACAACCCCCCAAAGACGGGGCGCCGAGGCGATAACCAGATACAATTCGACCAGCGATTCACGAGTGCTGAGCAGTGCCAGTGCCCAAGCCCAGGTCAAGGCCGCCGTGCCCCAGATCCACGGGAAAAAGGGGCTACCGATCCTTTGTGCGACGCACTCGCGGGGACGGTTCCCGGCGAAATGCTCCTGACCCCTTTTTCTCGGTCGCTGTTGCATCGCTTCATCATAACACGAAGTTTTCCGGGGCAAAGAAAAAAAGCCGCGTCAGATGACTGACGCGGCTAGCGGATTCGTCCAGGCCAAGCGTGTGTGGGCTCAGTACATGCTGGTCATCCCCGAATCGGGCTTTCCCACCCGATGGAAATGGTTGTGGTCGATGTAGATCACCTGGACGGCGTCTTCGTTCCGAGTGGTGTAGGGCACGGGCCAACCGACTCGCGTCACCTCGGTGTAGTAAATCGTGCATTTGTAATGAGCGTGATGCAACTGGGCAGGACCGATCAGCGGGTAGACTCGCGGTGGGTCGATGTAATCGGCGATCTTTTCCTTGACGATCCGCACGTTATTCCGCTGGATCTCGTGCAACAAGGGCAGACCGCCCTGGACCGGATTGGCCCGCTCGAACGCCCGCATGACCTCGTCGTCGCTCGGTTCATCCAACGCCGTGGTCGGACCTCCAGGTACGATCGGATCCAGGATCGGCACGTTATTGTAACGCTCGTTTTCCCAGAATCGATCTTCCTGCATCTTCTGGAAGTACGGGCTCACCGGGATCGGAATCGCCAGAAGCCCCAGCGAATTGCCGTCGGTGATCGTAACACAACCGGTGTTGCTCAAGCTGATGAAGGCCACCAGCAAACCGAACGCGAGGGGGAGCGTCTTTTTGGACATGGACAATACCCTTGATGTTCAGAAGCTTTCGTCTGACTTTAAGTATCGTGTTCCGCCTGGCAGAACTTGCGGATTTTTCCGACGTTTCCGGAAATCCCGGTTGTCCGGCCCAGGGATGCTAGCCCGAATGATCCGTGACTCGCTTCGTCCCAGAAAAAAAACGCCCCTGGCAAGCGGCAGCTCGCCAGAGGCGTTGGGTCAGGTCAGAGGTCCTTCTCGGGCATCACTACTTGCTATTGAAGTTCAACTGCCACCAGCCATCTTTCCACTGCAAGGTCACCTTACGCCATCCAAGAGGCACCTGCGGGTAGGGATAAAATGGTCCGATGTAGGGCCAAGCGGTGGGCGAATACTGCTTGGGATAGGTCACGGCTGCATAGTTCGGGTAGGCCGCGTAGCTTGGCCAAGCGTGTCCAGGCAGGTTCGGGTGGTCGTAGCGAGCCGGTACCGCCGCGTGACCGCCCCCGGGCAGATGGGCCGGAACACCGCCGCCGCGGAGATGATTGGCGGCCATCATGGGGCCTGCCAACACGGCTCCGCCTGCGTAGGCGGCCATTCTCGCCGCACCGATCGGACGAGGCGTCTGGTCGATCCCCGCCATCGGCTCGTTCATCATGTGCCCCTGCGAGTAGGCGACGGGCATTTGGGCCGATGCGGGTGAGATCGCGACGCCGCCCGTCGGGTCGGAAAGAACCTGGAGATCCGCAGAAACCTGCCGGACTCCGGGAACTCGATGAGCCAGATCGAGCAGCAGTTGGTGCTGCTGGGGCAATGCGACCGAGCCGCTGAGCATCACGACGGCCTGCTCGACTCGCACGTCAAAGTCGCAACCTTGCAGCCGGCCCATGGCATCTTGCTGCTCGAGCCGAGCGATCAGTTCCTGGGCGATCTGCTGCGATTGGGCATCCAGTTGCGTCGGGACAGCGTGGTCGATTTCCGTGTCATTAGCGTCTGTCTGGGCAATTCCTTCGTTCATCAACGCCGGAGCGCTCGCCAACCGTTCCGTTTCCGATCTTTCGACGATGGTCAGGTCGTTGACGACTCGCTTCACCCCCGAAATATAGCGGGCGATGTCGATGGCCGTCTGATGCTGCTCTTCGGACGCAACATGGCCGCTCAACACCACCTCGCCGTTCAAAACATGCACACCGATCCCAAAGCCCTTCAGTTGCCCTTCTTCTTTGGCCGACTGTAGACGCTTCATCAGTTCCCGGCCGATTCGATCGTCCAGCTTCGCCAATTCTTTGGCATCGCTGTGATACAACGCGTTCTCCACACCTTCGGCAGCCATTCGGTTTCCGAAATCTCCTCGGTCGGAGATACGAATGGGCGGTGCTGCAACCTGATTGATCGGCTGGCGAGCCAATTCGGGAATCTCCGGCGTTTCGGCTCGTTCTGCCGTGCTGCGATCGCTCAGGTTGTTAACGATGTTGCGGACCCCTGGAACGCTGTGAGCTGATTTCAGGGCCAAGTTCATCTGGCCTTCGTTGGCCACCTCGCCGTCCATGGTTACCACACCATCGACCACCTCGACCTTGATACGAAAGCCTCGCAGACGGCCGGACCGCTTGTGTTCCGACAGTACGTCCGCGATCTCGTCGGCGATCTCACAGTCCCGATCGATATCTTTCGGCTGGATCTCCAATTCGTTGATCACTTCGACGACTCCCCGAACTTGGCGAGTCGCATCCAGGACCAGCCTCTGCTGCTTGCGGGACGCGACGGAGCCTTGCAGCGTCACGTTTCCATCGGCGATTTGCAGATGGATATCGAATCCCTGCAGCCGCCCTGCTTCCTTCTCCGTTTCCAGCTTGTTCGAAATCTCTCGGGCGATCTCCCTGTCGTTGGCCATCGCCCACGAAGCCGCCACCAAGACGATGCTGAGCATCGCCATTGCTACACCAAAACGTCGCATGAGTTGCCTCCCTGATTAAGTCTCTTGCACGCGGAAATCCTGTTGTCCTGACCACGAAATGCTCCCAACGGTCCCTCCTGCGGAGCAACATCGCGAAATGTCAAAGCAAAGGAAAATGGGCGATTCGGAGCCCTTTGGTTGATGCCCCCGAAACCTGATAAGACGAACGAATCACCATGCACGTCCGGGCACGCCCTCCTGGCCGGATACTTACGGGATACCCGGCACCGCACCTCAGTCGAACTCGCGCATTGCACGCGAATAATTCGCTGTCCGATACTTGTTTTCGGTTGCATGTCGCGCTGAAAAGTAGGTTTTTTTGGATTTTGCGAATCTTCCGGAAAGCAACGGACATGACCTTCGCAACACAGACTCGCGTCGCAAGTCCTTATATAGCCAAGAGATAAAGCAATTCTCCAAGAAAACGGTCAATTTGGGGTCCCGGTCAAAGTTTGCGCAACCCTCCCGCGCGATGCAAGCATGCGTGGACCAATTCTTGTCGATCTCCGTTGGAAGCGCTACGATGAAGGTTTGGGGCCAGGTCAAGGATAACCCAATAGGACAGCCAACAGCGGCGTCAGGCAATCGAAATGAGCATGCGAGGTGCAGCGATCGGTCTGCTGATCTTCCTGCTGCTGGGGACGGCCACCCGAGCCCCGGCAGAGGTGACTCCGGAACAAGTCCGCGAGGCGATTCAGCGGGGGGTGAATTATCTGAAGAGCCAGCAGGGGGCGGCGCGAGGCGGATGGCGCGAACGTCCCACGCAACCGGGCGGCGTCTCGGCGCTGTGCACTCTGGCGCTGCTGGAATCCGGGGAACGCCCTGATTCGCCTGCGGTCGAGCGAGCTTTAGCCTATCTGAGGGGTCTGGGGGAACCATCCGCAACGTACGCTGCGGCGTTGCAAATCATGGCGTTCTGTGCGGCGGAGCCCAAAAAAGATCTGCTGTTGATCCGTCGCAATGTCGAGTTCCTGACGTCGACGCAGATCGCTGGGGGGCCGGCAGAGGGCTCGTGGACCTACGGTCGAACAGGCCCCAAGGTCTCGGGTGACAATTCCAATTCGCAGTTCGCTCTGCTGGGGCTGTATGAGGCCGAACAGGTGGGGATCGAGATCGACGATCGGGTCTGGCAGCGAGCGGCCGAGTACTGGCGCCGTTGCCAGCACGAAAGCGGAGCCTGGAGCTACGACGGGGCGGGGCTGCAACGAGCGACCGGCAGCATGACCTGCGCCGGTATCGCGGCCATGGTGATCGCCTCGGGCCAAGTTCACGAAGGCGATTCACAAGTCGTTGGCCAATCGATCGAGTGCTGCGGGCCTCAGCAGGACCAGATGCCGATCGAACTGGGCATTCAATGGCTGGCGTCGCAGTTTTCGGTCCAGAACAATCCGGGGACAGGCAGCTCATCGGCCTTGTTCTATTATCTCTACGGTCTGGAACGCGTGGGGCGATTGACTGGCCGACGCTTCATCGGCCGCCATGACTGGTACCGCGAGGGTGCTCGGATGCTGGTGCGGCAGCAGGACCAGTTGACCGGGTTCTGGCGAGGCCAGGGGCTGGGGGAAGATGACGAGCTGGTGGCCACGTCGTTGGCGCTGCTGTTTTTGGCCAAGGGCCGCCGCCCGGTGGTGATGGCCAAGCTGAAACATGGTGAAGGGAACGATTGGGACCATCACCGTAGCGGCGTTCATCACCTGACGCTGGACGTCCAGCGACGCTGGCAGCAAAAGCTCAGTTGGCAGACGATCGATGTGCGAGCCGCCTCGTTGGAAGATCTGCTCGAGACGCCCGTGTTGTTCCTCAGCGGAAGCGAACCGTTGAACTTTACCGCCGATCAGAAGGCGAATCTTCGCGGCTACATCAACCAGGGCGGCTTCATCTTTGCCGAAGCCAGTTGCGGCAGCCAGGCCTTTGACCAGTCGTTCCGCGAACTGATGCAGGAACTGTTTCCCGACAGCACGCTACGGCTGCTGCCGGCCGAACATCCGATCTGGTTCGCCGAACGCGAGGTCGATCCGCAGCACCTGCCGCCATTGTTCGGAGTGGATGCCTGCTGCCGCACCAGCATCGTGTACTGTCCCCAGGATCTGTCCTGCCGCTGGGAACTGGACCGAGGTCCCAGAACGACCGATTACCCGGCTGCCGTCCAGCAAGAGATCGACGCCTTTATGGCCATCGGCGCCAACGTGCTGGCTTATGCGACCAATCGCCAACTCAAAGACAAATTGACTCGACCCCGCATCCTGGTCGCCGATGCGTCGGACCAGCCTCCGGCACGTGGTACCCTGGTCGTTCCCAATCTGCTGCACGGCGGCGGCAGCGAAGATGCCGCCAACGCGCTGCCTAACCTGTTGCGAGTGGTCGAGGCCGAAGTGGATCTGCGTCTGAGCACCGATGCGCACCAGATCGCGCCGTCCGACCCGCGATTATTCGAGTACCCGATCATTTTTCTTCACGGTCGCCGGGATTTCCGCTGGTCGGTGCCCGAACGCAATGCGCTGGCCATGTACCTGCGTCGCGGTGGGTTCCTGTTCGGAAACTCGATCTGTGCCAGTCCGGAATTCTCCGACGCGTTTCGCCGTGAGATTCGCGCCGCGGTGCCCGAAGCTCAATTCGTGCGGGTGCCGCCCGATCACCCGCTGCTGCGCCGCGACTACGGCGGGAAGGATCTGCCCACGGTAACCCTGCGAGACCCTCAACTGCGAGCTGCCGGCGATCCGCTGAAAGCGCGGCTGACACGGATCCGACCCATGCTGGAGGCCGTCGAGATCGACGGACGCATCGCGGTGGTGTTTTCGCCTTACGATATCAGTTGCGCCATGGAGAACCACGCGTCGTTGGACTGCAAAGGCTATCTGACCGAGGACGCCGCGGCGCTGGGCACCAATATCCTGCTGTTTGCACTGCAACAATGAAAACACTGCTACTGGTCGACCTGCAAAACGATTTCCTGCCCGGCGGCGCGCTGGCGGTTCCCGAAGGCGATCACGTCGTCCCGATCGCCAACCGTCTGATGCCCCATTTCGCACTGGTCGTGGCCAGCAAGGACTGGCACCCGCCCGATCACAGTAGCTTCGCCAGTCAACACCCGGGACATCAGCCGGGCGATTCGATATCGCTGGACGGACGGGACCAGATCCTGTGGCCTGACCACTGCGTCCAGGGGACACGGGGTGCCGAATTCTCTGATCGCTTGGACAAGGGAGCGATTCAGGCCGTCTTCCTCAAAGGCACCGATCCGCGTTGGGACAGCTACAGCGCGCTGTTCGATGACGGCCATCGCCGATCGACGGGGCTGATCGAATACCTGCGGGAGCGAGGCGTGGACGAGGTGTGCGTGCTGGGACTGGCTACCGATTACTGCGTCCGAGCCAGCGTCCTGGATGCCCTGCGGGAAGGGCTGCGAGTCCAGGTCGTTACGGACGGTTGTCGTGGGGTGAACCTGCAACCAGGCGACGACCAACGGGCGCTGGACGCCATGCAATCGGCTGGAGCGACCCTGGTGACCAGCCGCGAGGTAAGCACCCGGCCAGATATTTCTTGGTGAGATCGGCGGAAGGGGGCGGTGGGTCCCGCGCGCCGAGCGGGACCAAGTGGGCTCGCAGATGCCCGCCAGAA
>REEF01000547.1 GCA_007695205.1 Planctomycetaceae bacterium | reverse complement strand
GGCTGGTCGAACGGGTGTAGTACCGTTTTCAATTGGCAGGTTGCGCGCCACGGTATCCAACATATCCAGCCGCGGCAGTTCGGCGTTCCGCGTTCCGACCTCCGTCCCCTCCTCTCCACTTCTGCCAGGAGAGCGTTCTCAGGCTCCCTGGCCACGAGCCCGCGCCGCCTTCGCCTCGGAGATGCGAAGCCACGTGATACGAGCGTTTACCCCAATGGCCACAAAAGAGCACAAAATACACAAAACCGGAACTGTCGGACACAACCACGAAATACAGCCGTCCTAGTCGCTTTGGCCCGGTGGTATGCGGAAGGACTTGTCGCCCGGTCTCGGCTTCGATGGCGGCTAGCCCTCTCACAGCTTCTCCCGCCTCCCGAAACGTGTTATGCTGATCGTTATGAAGCCGATCACCACCAGCATTTTCACGTTCGAGAAACTCGTCGAGGGCGGGTACGTCTATGTCGATAAGACGGATCGGCTGTACGACCTGATCAGGCCACCCTACCCGACTCACAAACCCACCAGATGGAACACTTGCGCACCGGCGATGCCACCGGCGATCGGCCCGGCGATGGGAACCCAGGCGTAGGCCCAATCGGAGTCCCGTTTCCCCGGGATCGGCAACACGGCATGGGCCAGACGCGGACCCAGATCGCGAGCCGGGTTGATGGCATAACCGGTAGGACCGCCCAACGATACGCCAATCGACAGCACCAGCAGCCCGACCAGAAGCGGACCCAAGTAGGCCTCGACCGCCGTCGTCCAAGCTGTTTCCGACACTTCAGCCCCCAACGCGACTCGACCGATCGACAGAACGCCAAACAGCAACACAAAGGTACCGATAAACTCGGTCAAAAACGCCGGACCGAAACGCCGGATCGCCGGGCTGGTACAGAAACAAGCCAGGATACCGTCCTGGTCATCGGTGACGCCCCAATGAGCCAGGAAGGCCAGGTAGACCAACACCCCGCCAAAAAAACCGCCGGCGATCTGAGCCGCGATGTACCCGGGAACCAGCGACCAATCCAGCGCGCCGGAAGAGGCCAAGGCGATGGTCACGGCCGGGTTGATATGACCGCCGGAGATCCTGCCCACCGCATAGACGGCCATGGCCACGCCCAAAGCCCAGCCTACCGTGATCACGATCCACCCCCCTTGGTGCGACTTTGTCTTCGCCAGCACGACATTCGCCACCACGCCGTCGCCCAGCAGGATGAGCAACGCCGTACCAATAAACTCCGCGAGGTAAACGTTCATCAGCAGCCCTAGCATGAAGAGGATAAGCTCAGTAACTTTCTCGAACCATACTTTCTGACGCGGTGAATGTAGCAAAAGCACCCTGATCGACCAAGCCTGCCTGGACACATCCCGACCCCTTCCCCGCCGATTCGACGACGAGATACCCGGCCGCACCCTTGGGCTTGCAGTTTCGAAAACTGAAGATTATAATTTAGGGCAATCGAAAGACTTGTTGTCGTGCTTCAAAATTCTGGTTCGTTTCACTTCGAAACAAGAGGGGGATTCAAATGTTGGGCAAATCGGTCACAGGGATCTGCGTGGTATTGGCATCGGTTCTATTCGGCGGCGACGCCGTGGCCATGAACAAAGCGGATCCACGTTTGGCCTGTCCGGGTTTCGATGTCCTTGACGAAATCGATATCATCAGGGAAATCGCTGAACGCGCCGAGTTGTCCTTCGAAGAATCGCTGGCAGCGTTTTTCGCCATGCAATCCGTCATTATCGAGGTCGTCAACAGCGGCGGCCAGGTGGATATTGAAGAGTTTGGCTCGTTCTTCGAGGAGGATCAGATCGAAGTCTCCTCGGTGGTTGTCCAAGACGACGGCAGCGAGCGCACGGAGAAATCGCTTCGACTTGCGGGACAAAACCTGAGTTCGGGCGATCTCCGGCAGTTGAGTGCCGTGGCTATGGCGGTCATGCGAAAAGGCCGCAACCCGCAAACCGGCAAGGAAATCAAGATTGCGGCCAAGAACGTCGTCAAATTCAAAGCCGGCGCAGACCTCTCCAAGAGCGTCAACTAACAGCCATCGCATTCCTCGAACAGTGCATAGGTCGGCGGTCGTGCCGGCTGCTTTACCCGTGGTTCCTGACGCCCGATCGTTACGTGGAAATCCCCTTGGAGACCACCTACGCCGCGGCTTGGCGAGGCATGCCGCAACGTTGGCGTCGAGAGTTGGAGAAAACCTAGTATGCACCCGGGCAGGTATTTCTTGGTGAAATCTGCGGAAGGGGTCGTGCAGTCGTTTTCGGAGAAAGCGTTTTCCACATGGTTCGTTGTTGCCCGAAAACGACTCCCGCCCCCGTTGCCTGTGGGTCTTGCGCGCCGCGCGGGACCCCGGATTTGGTGCCTGTCACCTTTTCCCGAGCAGTTGATCGAAGTCGTCTTCTGAGATCACCGGGACGTTCAACTGCTGGGCCTTGTCCAGTTTGCTGCCGGCGTTTTCGCCGGCGACGACATAGTCGGTTTTTTTCGATACACTGGATGCGGCGCGGCCGCCGTGCTGCTGGATCAAGGCGTGGATTTCGTCCCGTGTGTAGTGCGACAGCGTGCCGGTTACCACCAGCGTTTTTCCCGCAAGCGTCTGGCTGCCGCTGGGCTGTTCCTGGACGCTCGACTGCATGACCACGCCCGCCGCCCGTAATTGCTCGATGGCTTGTTGACCCTGCTGGCCATGGAAGAATTCATAGACGCTGCGCGCGATGGTTTCACCGATCTCGTGGGTCTGGGCCAGTTGTTCGATTCCGGCCGCCTGCAATTGTTCGATCGAGGTGAAATGTTCGGCCAGCACGCTGGCAACTCGAGCCCCCACGTGTCGGATCGACAGCGCGTTCAGTACTCGAGCCAGGCCCCGTTCTTTGCTGGCCTGGATTCCTTGGATCAGTTTCTCGGCGGACTTCTTCCCCATCCGCTCCAACGGGATCAATTGCTGGTCGGTCAACTGGTACAGATCGGCAAAGTCCTGAACCAGTTTTCGGTCCACCAATTGGTCGATCAGTTTGTCGCCCAGGCCCTCGATATCCATGCAGTTGCGGCTGGCAAAGTAGCGTAGCCGTTCCTTGATCTGCGCCGGGCAGATGAGACTGGGACAGCGGATGTAGACCCCGCCTTCATCCTTGACCAAGGGGGTTTCGCACTGGGGGCAATGCGTGGGAAAAGTCCAAGGCGGCAGATCCTGTTTTCGTTCGTGCCGTTCGACTCGCACGATATGGGGGATGATCTTGCCGGCTTTTTCCACGATGACAACATCGCCCTCGCGGATGTCCTTTCGCCGGATCTCGTCCGCATTGTGCAAACTGGCTCGACTGACCGTCGTTCCGGCCAACTGAACCGGCTGGAGTTCGGCGGTCGGGGTGACCACTCCCGATTTGCCGACGCTGACCACGATCCGCAGCAGCCGGGTGCTGGCTTCGTACTTTTCCCATTTGTAGGCCACCACCCAACGTGGGCTCTTGGCCGTCGTTCCCAGACGCTGCCGTTGATCGAAACGATCGATCTTCAAGACCAGACCATCGACCTCGAAATCCAATTCGTGCAGATGCTCGACGACCTGCTGACAATGATCGACCGCCTGTTCAAAGCTCTCGAATCGCTGGACCAGCGGCGTCGGCGGCAGGCCGTAATCGGCGATCTCGCGCAGAAAATCGGAATGCGTCGTGGCCCGGATGCCTTCGCAGTAGCCCACCCCGTGACAGAAGACTCGCAATCGTCGAGCCGCACAGATACGAGGATCCAGCATGCGAATGCTTCCGGCCGTCACATTCCGGGTGTTGGCAAACGGCGCTTCGCCCTTGGCCCGCTGGTTTTCGTTCAGCGTCACCAGATCCGAATTGGTCATATAGACTTCGCCACGCACCTCCAACACCGCAGGCAGGTTCCCACCGCTTAACCGCAGGGGCACGTCAGGAATTGTACGGATGTTGTGAGTGATGTCATCGCCCACGATGCCATTGCCGCGAGTCACAGCGCGAACCAATCGACCTTGTTCGTAAACGATGGCCACCGCGACGCCATCTACCTTCAACTCGACCACCCATTCCGCTGATTCGCCTGCCAGCAGCCGCTCCGTGCGGCGCGCGTAATCCCGCAGTTCGTCGATGCTGTACGTGTTATCGATCGACAGCATCGCGACGCGATGCTGAACCTGGACCAGATGCGATACCGGTCGATCGCCGATCCGCTGCGTGGGGCTATCGGGCGTGACCCACTGAGGATGGGCCGTCTCCAGTTGACGCAGCCGCTGCATCAAACGGTCATATTCCAGATCGCTGATCTCGGGACTCGCTTCGATGTAGTACTTGCGATCGTGATAGCGGATCTGCTCCCGCAATTCGGCCAATTCCTGCTCAACGGCACTCACCATTTCGCCTCACTCCCTACGATCCCGTTCAGACGCCAACAACACGCCCGGCTGGGCTATACTACTACACCAAACGAACAAAAACGACCCTCCCATAAAGGGTGAATTGCCAATCATCTATAAAGGTTATATCGGTGGATTCAGATCTTCCAACGGTTAGGACTCGCCGAAACCTGCGGAGTTTGTTCTAATCATCGTACCCGACGTGCGGGTTTCGGGAGCCAATTGAGTGGAGGCTTCCGGATTGCCAAAAAACGGATCGTATAGCGAGCCAGCTACATGCCGGACCTAGACAATAGCTTAGACCAGACGGAACAAGAATCCCCACCCTCTGATGAAGCCACCTCGATGGTGGTACGAGTCCAGATCGGCGCTGCGTCGCATGTGGGCAAGGTCCGTCAGAACAACGAGGATCAGTATGCTGTGATTCGGCGGCGACGATCGCGCGAAGCGTTGATGACCAGCCTGCCGAACGGCGTCTTGTTCGAAAACGAGGAGGAAGCGTACATTCTGCTGGTCGCCGATGGGATGGGCGGCGCGGCGTTTGGCGAGGTGGCCAGCGAATTGGCTCTGCGAACAATCTGGGAGTTAGAGGCCTCGATGGCCAGTTGGCCCGATAAGGTGGATGACAACTCGGCCAATCGCCTGCTGGAGGATGTGGACGACGTTGTCCAGTTAATCCATCGGCGGATTCGACAGCGAGCCAGCCAGCAGCCTGAGTTGGTGGGAATGGGGACCACGCTGACCGCGGTCATCTCGATCGGCTTGGATGTCTTCGTGGTCCATGTGGGAGATTCCCGGGCTTATCACGTGGATCAGGACCAAATCCAGCAGATCACTCGCGATCATACCCTGGCACAGCAATTGGTCGATGCGGGCATCGACGCGTCTCGCACTCAGGCCTTCCAACATGTGCTGACCAACTGTTTGGGCGCCGACGCTCGGCAGGTTACCAGCGAAGTCCACCATCTGCTTTTGAATCGGGGCGATTACCTGGTGCTGTGTACCGACGGGTTGAGCGACCTGGTATCGGCTGATGAAATCCATTCGGTGATCGCGGACAGCGAAGATTCGCAGCAGGCCTGCGACCGTTTGGTCGATTTGGCCTTGGAGCGTGGCGGCAAGGATAATATCACGGTGGTGATCGCATGTTTTGGAACCGCCGAGTGACCAGCGGAGGCGTGTCCATTCATCAGGCCTGCGGTCTGCAACCAGATGAAGACGGAGACGCTTTTTCGCAGCGGGGACTCCTTCGAGCAACGGTGTCCAGGTGGGAACGCATTGACGTTGCCGGGCAAGCAACCCGGCCCGTTCGAATCAACGCATCATCAATGGTATCGAACGTGTATCCGGCTACTCGAATACCCGTTTTTCAACCGTCTCGGGCCAACCATCAGGAGCCTCGATCAGCCAAACGTTGCGGAAAAAGCACGGGCCACGATGCCGCTGTAGGTAGAAGTGCTCGCGCGGCACTTCTTCCTTCCTGCCGCCCCAACCGGTGCCTTTCTCCAGTTCTATGTTGTCGTGAACCAGCACGCCGTTGTGAATGACGCTGATGCGGACATTCTCGGTCTTATCGCCTTCTTCGTCGAATCGCGGAGCGCGGAACAGAATGTCGAACGTTTGCCAGTGATAGGGCGGCAGGCTGACGTTCAGGTCCGGGGCGCGCTGCTGATACAGCGAGCCGTCTTCGCCTCGCCCGCCCGGGTGACCGAACGAATCGAGGATCTGAACCTCGTAACGGTCCTGGATGTAGATGCCGCTGTTCGCCCGGCCGGAGTCATCCCAGAAAGGCAGCATGTATTCGACGTGGAGAAAGATGTCGCCATACTTCTCGGCGCTCCGTGCGCCCTGGTCCAGCAGGCCGTCGTCGGTGATTTCGGCGCCTTCGCGGAACTTGTCGACGCTGGTCCCGTCGAACAATACCACCGCCCCGTCGGGAGCGGCAAGCCCCAAGGTCGGGCTGGTGCGGAAGGTGCGTTCCAAAACGCCCAGTTGCCCCCGTTCCTCATGGCGGATGTCGATGCTGCCGTTTTCGACCTGGTAGACGCGGCCGTCATCACCGTGGAACGCGAGTTGCCCTTCGGTTATGGTGGCTTTCAGACGTTCTGTTCCACTTTCGGGATCCCAACCTTGTCCGGGCAGACCACCCCGGTAAAGGACCAGTTCGTAGTCGTCGTTCCGACGAGCCACCACCTGGGCGGCCAGCGTCACTTCGCCCTCTTCGCCTTCGACAGCGCCCAGATACTCACCTTGCCAGTGGACGATCGATTCGGGTCCGACGTCGTCGGGTGACACATGCACGATATCGCCCGCGAGAAGCGAAGTTGCCAATACCGAAAGTGCCACGAGCGAAGATGACACTGCCAAAACCATTCTCATTGCTTATTCCTTCCAGGATCGGGGTTGGGGGCGGCCCACTCGATTCTCATCTTCGGAATCATCCAAGCCGCATCCGAACATTCGAGCATACCCAGTACCCAACGGTCGGTCAAGAATCCCGCTGATCGGCGCAGGGAGTTTACGGCATACGGAGAGTGCCTACTACTTTGGAATCTGACAAGGTATTCCTGCATCCTAATGCGGCCTACGGCCGCAACCAACGTAGGTTGGGTCTCCGACCCGACCCGACCCGGTCGGGACGGAGTCCCAACCTACAAAGATGCGCGCACCGTGCGCGCATCTTACGACTGAAGACTCTAAATTCGTTCCGGGTGCGGATTCCGGGACGATGCTCGAGCCGCAGCTTCTCTCGCCAATGGCCGTTTTGGTGGGGGAATCCACTTTTTGGCAGAATTATGCCAAGATCTTCGCTTGGCGGGGTGTCTAAGGGTGAGTTCCGAGTTTGGCGAAGCGGGTAGGATGGGTGTGATTAGCGACGAGGAATCGATCGCCGAGTACGTGAGGACGCGCGACGGCGATCGGCTGGGCGAGGTGTTCCAGCGGCACGTGCCGCGGGTACGGTCGATGGTGTTTCAACTGGTACTGGACGACCACTTGGCCGACGATGTGACTCAGGAGGTGTTCCTACGGGCTTGGCGGAATCTGGACCGGTTCCGCGGGCGGTCCAAGTTCTCCACCTGGCTCTATCGCATCGCCGTGAACACCGCTCGCGACGCGTTGGCGGATCGTCGGCGGGATTCGAGCAGGATGCAGATTCCGCGTGACGACGTTGAGCCGGCATCCCCGGCTGCCGGACCGGAACGTCTCGTCCTGTCGACCGAATTGCAGGGGGAGATCAAAGCGGCGTTGGATGAATTGCCCGCAGCGTGGCGGGAAGCGATCGTGCTGACCGTCTTGCAGGAGTTGGACGGCAAGACGGCGGCGGAGATTGCCGGTTGCACGCGGGCGACGCTGTACTGGCGCGTGCATCGGGCGCGAGGTTTTTTGGAGCGACGGTTGGGGAGCTATTTGCCATGACGGGAAATCGGCGGCGGTTGGACGATTTGTTGCGGCGTTGGGCCGCTTCGCGTGAGCCGGACGCGCAGCGCTTGGACGCTTTGCGCGAACGAGCCGCAAAGCTGGTATCGGCCCCGGACTGCGGCGTCTGCCGGCGCCAACCGCTTGGACGGCTACGGATGGCTGCCTGGGGATTCGCAGCGGCGGCGGTCGCGTTGCTTGCGGTCGGACTTGCATGGCTGGTACGGGGACAAGGAACGCAGATGGCAGAACGTCCCGCCTTGCCGGCGGGCCACGTGCGGCCGGATGTTCCCGCACCGGCGCCCGCCTGGCTGGCTCCGCCCCCGGTAGATGCCAAACGTGAGTTGCTGGTCGAGTTGCAGCGAGTTTTCGAAGGCCGCATCGCCTGGGTCGCGGAAACGGCCAACCAGATCCGGTTGGGCCTGAATGGGGATGATGCGGGCGGCGCTGCGTTGGCCATCCGCTTGGTGCTGGTCCAGCGGCTGGGCGATGCGACGCCGAGGCCGGTCTGGGCGGTCGATCTAATCTCCGATGAACAGCGGCTGGTGACGCTGCCGCCAGACGTTACAGAGGGCGCGGAGGTCGCCGTCTGGACCTATGCTCTGCCGGATGGTCTGCTGGCCGTCGACGGCGACATCCGATGGCCGCAGCGGTCGGAGTTGCCGCGCGCCGCCTACACGGGCGTCGTACGGCCGGGCGTGCCGCAAGTCGTTTTTCAATGGCAGAGCGACGGAGTCGAGTACGAGGTCTATCAGAGCGTGTCCGTGTTGGGTTCGTAGCGACGAGGGGTGGATCGATGCGATTTCTGGTTTCTTTCCGGCGGGTACTAATCGCCATGGCGATCGTGGCGGGTTGTCCGGGCCTGGCAAGCGCCGATGTTTCGATCCGGCCATGCGAAGCGTGGTCCGGGGTGTTCGGCGGCAGCGAGCAGGAGTTCTCGTTCGAGATCGTCCAGGGCGACGCAGCGTTGGACCGTCTGACCTGGGTCTTTTCGGCGAAGAACCGTACCATCGCGCGCGGCGAACAGTCATTGGACCGAAACGCGGGCCGGGTGTCGGTGCGGCTGGCTGTGCCGCCGGTGCGGGACGGCGTGATCTTTCCGGCCGAATTGAAGCTGGAGGCCTTCGGTACCGGCACCGATCCGGTGACCCGGCACGTCAAGCCGCTGTGGATCTTTCCCGACGACCCGTTTGCCGGCCGCACGGCGTGGTTGGCCGAGCAACAGATCGCCTTGTTCGATCCGCCGGGCCGCACGCGCGATGTGTTGGTCAACGCCGGTGTGCCGCTGCGCGAGATCCATCGCCTGGCGGTGCTGGATGAAGTCCGCGAGGGGCTGGTGTTGGTCGGGGAAGGCGTCTCGTTCCGCGCGCATCGCGGCTTGGCTGAATCGCTGCTGCGGCGCGCGGCCGCCGGCGTTGCGGTGTTGTGCCTGGCTCCGGCCGACGGCCAATGGCCCGTGCCCGGGATGAAGGACGCTCCGGACTCGACAACGGCGCGCCCGGCAAGTCTGATCTGGAAACGCGCCGAGGCGATCCGTGACCTGGACAAGCGACTGGACGCCGACGGCTGGCCGCCGGACGGCCACTTCGTGGCGTCGGGAGTACGACTGATCGGCGCCCGCGGCCAGGTGGCGGCCGAAGTCCACAGCGACGGCGACGTTTGGCCGTGGTACGAGATCCGGTATCCGGGGCGGCGAGCGGCGTGTGTTGTGTGCGGGTTCGGTATCGTCGCCCACTGGGATTCCGGGCCCGCCCCTCGGTTTCTGCTGGCCCGGATCATGGAGTATCTTGCCGAGTAAGCAGCAACCCCCGTAGACTATCTCTTATCAGTGCAAAGGAACAAGTCATGTTGGTACAACCCATTCTACGGCAGGTCATGTTCTGTCTGGCTTCCTGCTGCTTGACGCTGTGGCCGCAAGCCGCCGCCGCTCAGCGGAATCCGCCGACCGTCTACCCCGCCGCGGTGCTCCCGTTCCAGGAACGCGGTACGGAGGTCAAGGGGCTCGGATCGCAAATGACGGACCTGCTGTTCGTTCAACTGGTTACGGATCCCGAACTGTATCTTGTGGAACGCGACGAGTTGACGAAGGTGCTGGAGGAACTCGAATTGAGCCAATCGGGGCTGGTCCACCCGGCACGAGCCCTGGATGTGGGACATCTGACCGGAGCCAAGATCCTGATCACCGGTTCCGTGTTGCAGGCGGGCGGTCATCTGTACGTGATCGCGAAGATCATCGGCACCGAGACCAGTCGCGTGCTGGGCGCGAGCGTCAAAGGCCGCCCCGACGACGATTTGGACCGCCTGGCCCGCGAATTGGCAACGGAAGTTGCAAACACGGTGAAGAGCCGCGCAGCCGACCTGGTCGCCAAACCGGTGACGCGGGCCGACCGGTTGGAGACGCTCAAAAAGAAGTTGGGCAAAGGTCCGCGTCCAACCGTGGCGATCCAAGTGACCGAACGCCACGTGGGTCAGCGGACGATCGATCCGGCGGCCGAAACCGAGCTAACGCTCTTCTGCCGCGAACTGGGCTTTGCGGTCGTCGACGGCGCGCAGGGCAACCGCGGAGAAGCCGACGTGCTGCTGACCGGCGAAGGGTTCAGCGAGTTCGCCGCCCGGCACGGCCAACTGATTTCGGTTCGGGCGCGTCTGGAATTGAAGGCCGTCGAACGCCGGACAGGCCGCGTGTTGGCCATCGGCCGGCAGACGACGGTCGCGGTCGACTTGACCGAGCAGATCGCCGGCAAGACGGCGTTGCAGGAAGCCGCTGCGGAACTGGCATCCCGCATCCTGCCGCAACTGGCCGCATCTGCGCGCGTGAAAGGAAAGAAAGCGAATTGACCGATTCGGAAGGACGCGAACGATGAACCGTTGCCCCCTTGGGATCGGCAGAGAAAAAACTGTCGCATCTTTTTCGCCCTCACCCTACTCGCTCACACCGAGGGAGAGGGGACCTCGGGCAGGCATTTCTTGGCCGATCCTTGGCCTGGCGATCCGGTGTGTGGCCGGGTGGTGCTTGATCGCGGCGGCATGCGAACCGGCGTACGCCGCGGAGCGGTGGGCAATCGTGGCGGCGACGGAGTTGCAGGAGTCGGGGCTGGGCGACCTGCTGACCGCCCGGCTGTCGCGGCACGAGCCGGACGAGCCGGAGATCGAACTGGTCGAGCGCGACCGGCTGGACGCGGCGCTGCGCGAACTGGAACTGGCCGCCTGCCTCGGTCCGCAAGATGGTCCACAGCGGATGCGGCTGGGCCAGTTGTTGCGCGCCGACGTGCTGGTGTTGTTGTCCGTCGAGCAGCGCGAGCGCCAGCGGACGGTGCGGATCGTGATCGCACAATGCACCACCGGCGTACGGTTGCGTCAGGAGGCGTTCGCCGATT
>REEF01000657.1 GCA_007695205.1 Planctomycetaceae bacterium | reverse complement strand
CAAACGGTCACCCTTGCTGACAATCCCACGGGCGGTACCTTCACGCTGCAGTTCAATGGCCAGACAACCGACCCGATCGCCTACAATGCGCCGGCGGACGAGAGCATCAACGAAGTGCAGCAGGTCAGCCTGACGGGCAATCCGACGGGCGGCACCTTCCTGCTTGAATTCGGCAGCCAGACAACCCTGCCCATCGCCTACGATGCTCCCTTGACGGACGATATCGACGAAGAGCAAGTCATCGGAATCATCGGTGGCACCCCCAACTCAGGCTCCTTCCAGTTGCAACTGGATGCCGAGATGACTAGGCGAATCGGTTGGAACGCGCCATCAACGGGAGATGGACGAAACGAAATCCAGGAACTTGAACTGAGTGGCCCGCCGACCGGCGGCACGTTCACGCTACGGTTCGATTACCAAACGGACGAGACGACCGATCCGATCGCGCGCAATGCGACCGCAGCGGCTGTCCGGGTTGCCTTGGAAACGCTGCCGAATATCGGCGAGGGCAATGTGCAGGTCACTGGCGGGCCGTTGCCCAATCCGGTCCAAATCGAATTCGTTGGGGCCTTGGCCGGAGCGGTCCTGCCGAGCCTGGAACCGGATGACACACTTCTGGACAACGGCGATGCGGATGTGACGAAGATTCAGCACGGAACGCCCAGCGTTCGTCAGGCCCTGGTCGAATTGCCATCGATTGGTCTGTTCGACCTGTTTATCGGGCCCGACCTGGAACTGCCGGTCAATAACATGGTGCTCCGCTTCCAGAACGATCTGGGTGGGCAGAACATTTCGGCACTTCAGGTGCAGAACAGCACGTTGAATGACGGGATCGTGCAGATCGGTACCATTGTCGACGGCCGCACGAGTGTCCTGACGCGTTTGGAAGCGTTACCGAACATCAACGTGGGCGACGTCGTACTAACTGGCGGAGCCCTCCCGGCCGATGCGATTCAGATCGAGTTTGTCGGCAACTTGGGTGGCCGGGATGTACCCGAGCTGATCGGCGATCCTACCGGCCTGACCGGTGGTTTTGTGCCCGACGTGGAAGTACTGACGATCACCCAGGGGGTAACCAGCGTTCGCGATCGCTTGGAAGCATTGCCCGATATCAATCCGGGCGATGTGGTCGTTACCGGCGTCGCCGGCGGTCCCTACGATGTAGAATTCACGGGCCAGTACGCAGGTCAAGATCAAACCCCGATGATCGGCAACGGCGACGATCTGACTCCGGCGCCTCAGACCGTCCAAGTCGACGTCACCCAAGTAGCGGTGCCCAGCCTGCGGCGCGTTTTGGAAGCTTTCCCGAATATCAACCCGGGCGACGTCACCGTGACCGGCGGTCCGCTGGACGTGGCGCCGTTGCGCGTGCTGTTCGAAGGCCAGTATTCGGGCCAGACTTTGGCGGCCATGCAGTGGCGAAGCGATCCCATGTATGGCTACGATCCGCTGCCCGCCGATTCGGAGGTGTTGGTAGAAATCGTCGACACCAGTGCTATCGCCGATTCGACCACGATCAGCATCCCCAGGTCCAACATCACCGGTTTGGCTTTCTCGCCACTGGACTTCAACTTATGGCATCCGACCACCACCCGTGGGACGGACGCCGGGCACGGCATCAATCCGGCGCCCGACAACAGCCGGACCCCCGGCTCGTCGCCCGTCAATGGCAACCTCGCCCAGGGATTCGTCCGCGGCGGGGTCACCACCAAGGGCACCCTGGCCAACCCAATCACCGAGGCCAACGGCCACACCAGCATGTATTTTGGACTGGAACGTTTCGAAGATTCCAGTGTTTCGAACAACGATTCGCGCTACTATCGCTACATGCATCAGGGCGGACAGTATGGTGTGCTGAACCGTTTGACGCATTTGGACCTGTCCAGCAACCCGTTGATCGTGATTCCCGAGCAGGGGGCAACAGGCGGCACCTACAACCTGCCGGGCGGTGCCTATGGTAGCCTGGTCACCGGATCGTTCAGCCTGGAAGGGTACAACGCGGCCGATAAGCCAATGTTGTACTTTAATTACTTCCTGGAAACCGAGAACCATCCGGGAGCGACGACCCAGTCGAATTGGGATAATCCCTTCCGCGACAGTGCCCGCGTGTTCATCTCACGCGACGATGGGGTGACTTGGGAACTGTTGGCGACCAACAATTCGCAATTGAGCGCCGGTCCTGGCCCAGGCTTGAACGCGGAACTGCCGCCATTCTTGTCGGATTCCGCGACCGAGGGCATCAATACCGTGTTCCCGGATCTGAGCGTGCCGCGGAGAGTCCAGCAGGTTCAGGAACTGTTCGACAATACGGGCGATTGGCGTCAAGCTCGAGTCGATTTGGAGGTGTACGCAGGCCAGCCGAATCTGAAGTTGCGTTTCGATTTTAGCACTGCCGGCTCGATGAACGATCCGTCGCTGGGGTTTGTGGATGCCGCGTTTGGCGAGTTCGATGATCGGCCTGCTGATCGCCGTTCGATCCGCAGCCAGAGCAACCAACACGAAGGCTTCTACATCGACGATATCATTGTGGGTGTTTCGGAGCGCGGCGAGTTCGTCACCGGGGCGGCACCGGACACCAGCACGCACGATGTGACAACCTCCGTTCGTACCAATCCAGACCGACTTCTTGTTCCGCGACGCCTGGAGGGCGGCTATCAATTGGAGATCCGGCGCGGACCCGATTACGCGGAACTGGTGCGACCTTCGGGAGATTTCATCGCGATCCAGCAAACGTTCCAGACGAACGAGCGTCTTACGTCGGGATACACCTTGATCGCTCCCGACCCGGCCGATGTCAGCGACGGGATGCAGTTCGCCATCGCGGGCAACCAATGGGCGATCTTCGAGTATGACACCGATGGTCAGGTCAGCGAAGGCGCCGTGCGCGTCGATCTGAACGGGATTTCGACGGCACGAGAACTGGCGGGACGCATCCGCACGGCCATCAACTCGCAATCGGAACTGCAAGTCACCGCGATCCTGAGCGCGACCAGCGGTCCGGCACGGATCGATCTGGTCGATGCCGTGGATGTGATCGCTCATAGTCCCAGCGATCCGAGTGCGGACCCGGCGATTGCGGTCGAGTCGTACAACCGTCGCGGCGATGCGAACTTCCGCCGCGAGCAGGGCCAGTTGATCATCGAGAACAACACGATCACGCACGCGGATGGATTCGGCATCGCGATTCTTCCCGGCGCTCGCGATCCCAATGCCAATTTCCCGCATCCCGGCGTGCCGATCAACTTCGACACGCCCAATACCATCGTCACGGCTTACAACAATCCCAACCTGCGCGCCGGGTTGGCGCCGGGGGTCGTGGTACAAAACAACATCGTGGCGTACAGCGGGGATGGGGGCATCGCATTTTTGGGCGATGCGGACGACGCCATTACCTTGCCCATCGCCGCCGTGCCCTTCGGACGGATCGTCAATAACACCATCTATGGCAGTCCCAGTCAGACAGGGACGGGGATCTTGGTGGCCAACAATGCAGCTCCCACGATCCTGAACAATATCTTGTCCGGACTCCAAACGGGCATTGAAGTGGGAGCCAGTTCGACGGCGCATACCATCTCCGGCTGGAACCTGTATCAGAACAATGCGCAGCGTGGCAATGCCTTTAACGCCGTGAATGACTTGGAAGCACCGGCGACCGCGCCCCTGTTCCGTGATCCGCAACGAGGCAACTTCTACCTGATGCCCGGATCGGTCGCGATCGACAGCGGGTTGAATTCCATGCAGGATCGCAATGCGTACGTGCTGGTCAAGCAACCGCTGGGCATCCCGCAGTCGCCGATCTTCGCCCCCGAAAGGGACGTGTACGGGCAATTGCGAGTCGATTTGCCATGGGCCGATCCGCTGGGGGCCGGGCCGAGCGTGTTTCGGGACCGCGGTGCTGTGGAAGCGGCCGATTTCGATCGACCGTTCGCCATGCTGGTCGATCCGGTCGATGGAAACGGGCTGGATCGCGACCCGAACGCCACCGTCGTGTACCGCACCGATGACCGCTTGTTCGAGGAATTCGTACTGCAGTTGTACGACGGCGAGGGCTTCCCGCGCCCGATCGAAGGCACCGGCGTCGATCCCTTGACCGTGCATCCCAACACCGTCTCGATGACTCGCGACGGCGTGCTGCTGGTCGAACAGACGCAAGTGGTGCCTTTCGATCCCACCGATCCCGGCGATGCGCTGCTGCGCCGATCGTCCGATTACACGATGGGATTCGAAGGCAGCAACCAAGTCCTGCGTTTGACTCCGGCTTCGGCGATCTGGGAGTCGGATCGCACGTACGTCATCTCGCTGAACAACCGCGACCGCTATCTGCTGACAGCCGCCGATGGAGCCATGATCGACGATGGCGATCAGTTCCTGATCCGCGATCAGGCCGGTAACGCGGTCACCTTCGAATACGAGAGCGGTTACAAGATGTGGGTACCGCAGACGCTGATGATTCACGCCATCGCCGGCACGCAAATCGGCGATGGGGATACGTTCACCATCAGCAACGGCCCATCGACCGTGGTCTTTGAATTCGACAATAACAACACCTTCAACCCGGATCATCGCGTGATCCGGTTCCAGGCCACCGACACGGTCGAGGATGTAGCCCAAGCGATCTACCAGGTCCTGCAAGAAGACCGAACGCTGGGCTTGGCGCCGCAATACTTGGGCGACCGGGTACACATCGGCAGCCAGATTTTCCACAGCGTGGACGTGACCTCCAACAGCAACCTGATGACCAGCGGCATCGCAGGCGGCATCGCCGATGGCGAGCAGTTTACGATCGAGTTCACGATCGGCGGCGTCACCGAGACCGTGACCTTCGAATTCGATACGGACGGAATTGTCGGCCTTCCCGTCCTACCGCCGCCCGGCGAAGATCCAGACGATCCCGCGGACGACTACATCGAGCCGCAGAGGATCATCCCGTTCGATTTCTCGCAGACCAGCGAACAATTGGCCCAGTTGGTGATCGCCTCGATCCGTGCCGAGATACCGCATTTGGCGGCGACAACCTCGCTGGATGATGGCTTTATTCATCTGCGTGAGTCGATCGATTCCCAATTGGAAAGCTACCTGCTGGATACCTCTTCCAGCCGGCTGTGGCAGACCGGCCAACCCGGGGTGACCGGTGCGATGCTGGTCCAGTTGCCGGACGATCGGTACGAGATCCAGGCGCCTGCCGCTGGCGGGGCAGCGATCAACGATAACGAGATCTTTACGATCAACGACGGGACCCGGACGGTGACGTTCGAGTTCGATCTGGACGGCAGTGGCCCGACGCGCAGTTGGTACATCTCGATCCCGCTGACCGGAACGGAGACTCAGGACCGGTTGGCTCGAATGATCCAGGATGCGATCACCAGCGAAGGGGCGTTCCCGGATCTAGAGATCGACAATCTGGGCGCGGGATTGTTGCGGTTCGCCATCGCTCCTGACGGCGCCATCAATACCACCGGCACCCAGGAATTGAACGGGGCGGTTCGCAGCGGCGTCACCGACGGCGAGACCTTCCAGGTCACTCGATCCGGCACGACGACGCTGACCTTCGAATTCAACAACGATGGCACGTTCGACCCCAACAACATCCAGATCGGGTTCAGCCCGACCAGCAGCGGTGCGGCGGTTGCCCAGGCGATGATCACGGCCATCGGCAATGCCGGTGTGTTGGGCCTGACGCCCGTCTATCTGGGCGGTGGCACGATCCGACTGAATGAAACGCCCGCGCATACGTTCGACCGATTGGAAAGCAGCTTGACGGTCACCGGGGTACCCGGCGGCGCCGTGGCCATCCCCTACATCCCGTCTGCGTCGTTCACCGCCGAGAATATGGCGGGGGCGATCATCAGCGCGATCAATCGCACGGGATTCGCCGATTTCGAGGCCCGGGCCAAGTTGCGCGGCGGCAATACCATCTTCCTGGATGGTGCCATGATGAATCCCAGCCTGCCCAATCCGGACGATGCCGTCCAGTCGATCACCGAGGACG
Source organism: Planctomycetaceae bacterium (assembly GCA_007695205.1). Taxonomy (GTDB): domain Bacteria; phylum Planctomycetota; class Planctomycetia; order Pirellulales; family Pirellulaceae; genus SKKK01. The sequence goes on along the minus strand of REEF01000657.1, from coordinate 5,219 downwards.
CCATCCGAGCTCAATACCTGCCCGGCATTCGCGACCGCGCGGGCAACTTCCTGAAATCCAACCAGCCGGATGGAGAAACGCGGTTCACGATCATCCTGGGCGAAGCGACGTTCGATTTCGGCGACCTGCCGGACGATCCCAGCCGCAACGACGATTTCCGTACGTTGCTGGCCAGCGACGGTGCGCGGCACGTCCAAGTGCGCGACAGCCAACTGCGTTTAGGCCATTTGCTGGATGTCGAGGTCCAGGGGCAGCCGAGCGCTCGGGCCGATGGCGACGATGCCAATGCTCACGTCGATGTGACAGGTACCCCGCGTTTGAACTTGGCCTTGCTGCCGATGATGACCATACGAGTACCGGACGGTTGGCACATCGATGATGGCGGTGACTTCTCCATCACCGATGCCGACGGCAGGCAAAAGAACTTCAACATGACGACCGGTCCCGACGGTCTGTTCCAGGTTTCCTACTCGCTGCATGATGGCCCTCGTGCCCTGGCCGAAAACATCGTCGCAACGATTAACGAATCGATGACCGATCTCGATCCGTTGGTCGGTGTCACGGCGGTCCACATCGGTGATGGTTTGATCCAGATCGCGGGCGCGTCGAGTGTCGATTTGCAGGACACCGGGTTGCACCTGGTCCAGGTCGCGCCAACTCGCGTGATCGTCCCCAGCGATCCGGCAGCCAGTGGCCGAGCGCTGGTGGATGACGGGGACACGCTGACGATCGATGCGGTGACGTTCACCTTCCGATCACCGGCCCCTGTGGCTCCCGAGATAACCGATATCGTATTCTACGAGGGCGAGCCTCCCGAGATCCTCGTGCGGCGGATCATCCAAGCTGTCGACGCGGTCGTGGCTGCGGGGCAGTTGTCCGATGTGGCAGCTTTGGACGCGGGCAACGGGGTGTTCGAGGTCCATGGCACGGCGGATGTCGCGTGGCAAGGCAGCCTGAGACCGTACTGGCAGTTGCCGGTCAACATCCAGGTGACTGATGGGCTGTTGCCATTGGACGGGAACCTGTTCACGCTGGCCGACGGACGGAGCCCTGCGGTGGTCTTCGAATTCGACAGCGACAACAACCTGAACGACAACTCGCATCAGCGAGTGGCGATCGGCAGCAACGCGGATCAAACGGCGGCGAACATCGCCGCGGCGATCAACCAGGCCGTCGACGCAGGTCTGCTGCAGGAACTGGTGGCAACCCGTTCCGGAAGTTCGGTTTCCTTGGTACCGTTCGCCACCACCGTTGGCAGCGCGGCCAACGACGAAGACGGCATCCGATTCGAAGGAGCCTTTGTTCCCGGACTGGAGACGTCGATCGTGGTTACCGTTTCGGGTGGCAACGGCATGCTGGATGGCTGGATCGACTGGAATAACAACGGCCGGTTCGATGCGGGCGAACAGGTTCTGTTCAGCGAGCCGGTGTTCGAGGGCGAGAATCGGTTGACGATCACCACGCCCGAAAGCATCGACATCGACGACCTGCCCTACAACACGTTCGCCCGTTTCCGCTTGAGCCCCAGCGGCGGGCTGGCTCATCATGGCTTGGGCGTCGGCGGCGAAGTCGAAGACTATCGCATCCGGATTATTACCAATACCGCGCCGGTGCTGACCGCTCCGATCGGGAATCTGATCGTCCTGGAAGATGCGTCGCCCAGCGTTTTCAATCTGTCGACTCGATTCGACGACGACGACATCACCAACGGCAATGGCGACTTCCTGACCTACTCGGCCACGTTGCTCGGATTTGCCACGGCGGTCACGGATCTGGACACCGACGGCGCGGTGCATATCCAGTTGAAGGCCAGGCAAGCTGGCCCGGCCGGCGAGGCCATTCAGATGGTGGTTAACGAGACGAACTTCGGGGACGGTCGCGGGCCGATGGTCACCGTCAACGGCTCGACGATCTCGGTGGAACTGAATACCAACCCCTCGAATCCGTCGACGGCCCAGCAGTTGGTCAACGCCGTCAATGCCCACTCTCAGGCCAGTGCGTTGGTCCAGGCGTCGGTCTTGCGCGGGATCGCCGGGACCTTGATCGTCGGCCGCGATCCGGGCGCGTACTCACCGCTGCACCTGACGACCTCGATTCCGCTGGAATTCGAGCTGGATGCCGGGCAATTGACGCTGACCTACCTGCCTCATCAGAACGGTCAAGCGGTGCTGGTTGTCACGGCGGCGGACCAAACGGCGACCACCGTCAGCGACACGGTCACGATCACCGTCTTGCCGGTCAACGATCCGCCCGAGTTCACGTTGAGCGTGGATCCCGCGATCATCGAGTTGAACGAAGACGCCGGAGCGCAAGAGGTGTCCGGCTGGGTCACGGGCATTCGGCCCGGCCCGCCCGAGGCGGTGGACGAGTTGATTCAGGCCTTGGAATTCGAGGTGACGGTCGTCAGCGTCGACAGCCCCGGGGCCTGGACGACGGCCGACTTCTTCACCACGCTGCCGACCATCGATACCCAGACGGGAACGCTGACGTTCGAGGTGGCGCCCAACGCCAACGGGGATGCGGTCATCGAAGTGATCCTGCGCGACGATGGCGGTACGGACAACGGAGGAATCGATCAATCCGATCCGCAGAGTTTCACCATCTCGGTGCGCCCGATCAACGATCCGCCCGTGCTGACAGCCCCGACGGTTGTCCAGATGGTCAACGAACACACGCCCATCTACGACCCCAGCTACGTCAACACCCCGCTGACGTTCTCCACCGCTGGTGGCAACGCCATCTCGGTCTTCGATCCGGATGTCGGCGAGGCGGCGGTGGAAGAATTGCGAGTCACGTTGACGGTACTCGAGGGCGCTTTGACGCTCAGCACGACCGACGGGCTGGCTTTCGACAACGGTGACGGAACCGACGATCTGAGCATGACCTTCCGTGGCAGCCAGGCCGATGTCAATGCGGCCCTGGACGGCTTGCAATACGCGCCGCGGCTGAATTACAACGGCGGCGATCGGCTGGTGGTCGTGGTCAACGACTTGGGCAATTTCGGTTACGACCCGGCCAATCCGAGCGTCCCGAGCCCCGGTCTTGAGGACCGTCGTACGATCAACATTACGGTCCTGCCGGTCAACGACCCACCGTTCGTGAATCTTCCGCAAACATCCTACACGATGTCCGAGGACACGACGCTGCCGATCTCCGGGATCGTCGTCGGCGACCCGGACGTTGCCTACGCTCCGGTGACGCTGCAGGTCACGTTGACCGCCAAGTACGGTACGATCAGCGTGAACCCCAACGCCGCCCAGGGCGTCAGCATCCAAGGAAACAACCAGGCCTCCGTCCGGTTGACAGGCACTCCCGCCGCGCTGAACGCCACCTTGGCGCATGCGACAGGCATCGTCTATCGACCGCGGCACAACGGCAACAACCTGAATTTCGAAGACCACGAGCACGAGTTGCTGACTGTCAACGTCAACGACTTGGGCAATGTGGGCATGGGCGGGCCCAAGTCGGTCGAAGAAACGGTGACCATCTCGGTCACACCGGTCAACGACCCGCCGTCGATCACCTCGCCGGGACCGCTGGTGCTGGACGAAGATGACCAGAACTTCTATTTCCCACTGATCGTGACCGATGTCGACGCGGACGAAGCGCCCGCCGATCCGAAGAAAGCGGTTAGCGTCGTCTTGCGGCTGACCGATCTGGCGGGGAACCCGAAGACGGACGCCGGTCAGTTGATCGTGCGTACCGACGTGGCCGGGGGCCTGGACCCGACCGAAGGGACCGGTAACGGCACGCTATCCGGCAACGGCTCGCATCTGGTGACCATCACCGGTTCACCGGTCAAGATCACCAACACGCTGACCAATGCCACCGGACTGCAGTTCCTGCCCGCAGCCAATTGGAACGGCGAATTGTTGCTGATTGCCTTCGTGGAAGACCACGGCAACACGGGCGGTGGCCCCAGTCTGTCGGCGACCAAGACGATCCCGATCCTGGTCCGCGCCGTCAACGATCCGCCGGTGATCACGGTGCCGGTCGGTCCCTTCAGTATGGACGAGGGGCCGAACCAGAGCTTGAAGATCTACGGGATCGGGGTGACCGATGTCGATGCGCACGAAACTCCACCCGGACATATCGTCGTAACCTTGTCCGTCCCCGAGGGACACGGTTCGTTGAACGTGGTGCCCGGCGTTACCAACGGCGTGGCCGTCAATCGAATTTCCGGCAACAATAGTCGGCAGATCGTCTTGACCGGGACGCCCGAGGAGATCAACAAGACGTTGGCCTTGCCCCATGGAGTGACCTACACAGTTCCGGACCCGCACTTTAACAATAATCGGGCCGGTGGGGACATTATGCTGACCATCCTGGCCGACGATGAAGGCCGCACGGGTATCGGCACGATCACCACGGACGAGGAAACCATCCCGATCACTGTGCGCCCGATCAATGATCCGCCGGTCATCACGCTGCCCAGCGGACCGTTCATCATCAACGAAGGCCCGCAGGCGAATCTGACGATCAGCGATATCGTGGTGGTGGACGTGGACGCGTTCGAGACGCCTCCTGGATACATCGAGGTCACGCTGTCGGTGCCGCCCAGCTTTGGCTCCCTGAATGTCGTGGGCGGGCTGGACCAAGGTGTGCCTACCAATCGTATCGCAGGCAACCATAGTTCGACGATCAAGCTGACCGGAACGCCCGAGGAGATCAGCCTGACGCTGGCGTCGCCGCATGGCGTCACCTACACGGTGCCGGACGAAAACTTCAACAACAACCAGGCGGGCGGTGACGTCATCCTGACGGTCCTGGCCAATGACCTGGGGCGGACCGGGGCTGGGGGCGTCAAGACCGACCAGCAATCGTTGCCGATCACCGTGCGGCCGATCAACGACCCGCCTGTGATCAGCGTGACGCAGCAGCAGTGGGCGATCAACGAGGGGCCTGGTGCACAGGTGACGATCACCGGGTTGAGCGTCGCCGACGTGGACGTGCTGGAAACGCCCGGCGGGATGCTGAAGTTGATGCTCGAGATCCCGGCAGGTACGGGCATGTTGGATGTCATGGTGGTCAGCGGCGGTGTACCCGCCGATCGGATCACGGCCACCGAAGACACCGCAGGACGCGTGGTGCGTTGGCAGTTGAGCGGCACACCGGCCGAATTGAATACGACGCTGGCGTCCGGCGTCCGTTACGAAGTGCCGGATGGGAACTTTAATCGGCTGAACTACGCGATGGTTTCCGGAACGGACGGGTTGGTC
>REEF01000623.1 GCA_007695205.1 Planctomycetaceae bacterium | reverse complement strand
GCCCGCTAGAGCCTAGAGGAGCAAGACGACAATGCAGGAAGCCCCCTCGCAGGAGGGACTGGCAATCCATCCTGCTTTTTGTGCAACGACGGGGTTTACGTTTCGGCTGGCCGTGTCACGGAGACTTTGCGTCCGCAGACTTGCAGGCGACCTTCGGCGAAGTACTGGATGGCTTGCGGGAGGAGTTCGCATTCCTGCTGGAAGACTCGAGCTGCCAGTGTGTCGGCCGTGTCGTCATCCAGGACCGGAACCGCTTGCTGCAAGATGATCGGACCGTGATCGTAATGGTTGTCGGCGAAATGCACCGTACAGCCGCTGATCTTGGCTCCGTAATCCAGTACGGCCTGATGCACATGGTGCCCGTAGAATCCTTGCCCGCAAAAAGCGGGAATCAATCCGGGATGGATGTTGATGACTCGGTTTTCGAAATCCGGCGGGATCAACACATGTTTCAAAAACCCGCCCATCACCACCAATTCGACGCCCGCATCGCGGCAGGGCTGGAACATGGCGTCGCGATAGGCTTCGGGCGTCGCATGGTCTCGCGGTCGAACGACTAGCCCGGGGATCGATGCATCGGCCGCATATTGCAATCCGCGAGCCTGGGAGGAACTGGAAACGACCAACCGGACCTGGACAGGCAGCCTGCCTTGGTCGATTCTTTCCAGAAGATTACGCAACGTCGTCCCGCCTCCCGAGATGAACACGGCAACGGGCATAGGGCTTCGATCGGTCATCGTGGGGCCATCAATCTTCGCTGGGGTCATTCCAGTCATGGAGGATCTGGACGAACAACGTTACCGGACACTTGGCGATCTCCTGCTGGACCGATGAAACATCGTCCAGCGGGCTGCCTACGATTTCGCGAGCGAGGGTCTCGTTCATGACATAGGCTTCGTTTTCGCGCAACGCGGTGGTCAAGTCGACCGATTCGGTGACGATGCCCAGCCGGATGCGGTCGGTGAACGCGCAATCCAGTTCTTTACGACGCTCGTTGACCAATCGGACCAGGTCGCGGATCAAGCCTTCGCGGATCAATTCGGGAGTCAACTCGGTGCTGAGCACGACGACCGATTGATCGCCTTGGGCAGCCGCCCAGCCTTCGCGAGCCTGCAGCCGGACCTGGATGTCTTCCGAATCCAGTTCGATGGTCTGGTCCTGTACCGTCAACAGGACTTTGCCCGCCCGATTCAATTCGGCCAGCAGTTTTCCGCCATCCGCCGACACCAGCGCCTGTTTGACTTGCGGCATCCGCTTGCCGACTCGCGGTCCCAACCGTTTGAAGTTCGGTTGGATCTGATAAGCGATGTACAAGTCAGCCTGCTGAGTGTATTCGACCTGCTTGACGTTCAATTCTTCGCGCAACAGGCCATCGTGTTGTTCCAGCCACGTACGGTGGGTGTCGTCGGCCAAGATCACCTCGACTTTCGACAGCGGCTGCCGGACTTTCAACTTGTTCTCCATCCGGACTCGCAGCCCGGACGAGGCGATTTCGCGCAACAAGGCCATCTGCGTCGCCAGTTCGGCGTCGATCGCTGCAGGATCGGCCACCGGATAATCGCACAGGTGGACGCTCTCCACCGCCCGCTGTTGGAAGACACCTGCCAGGTTCTGCCACATCGCTTCGGCCAGAAAGGGCGTGAACGGGGCGATCAGCTTGCTGGTGGTCAACAGGCACTGGTACAGCGTCCAGTAGGCGTCCAGTTTATCGGGCGAATCGGTCTGGGCAGCCCAGAATCGTTCGCGGCTGCGGCGGACATACCAGTTGCTCAAGGCATCCACAAAATGGCTCAACTGCTTGCACGCACCATAATTATCGTAGGCGTCCATCCGGTCGGTCACATGCTGGACGGTGCGATGCAATTCGCTGGTGATCCAGCGATCCAGTTCCCCGCGTTGGTCGATCGGACGCCAACCGGCGGCGTCGGCCAGATCGGCATCGGTCAACTGGCCCGCGTGGCCGTCCAATCGCGTGGCCGGATCGAAGCCGTCGATATTCGCGTAGATGACGAAGAAACTGTAGACGTTCCACAATCGCAGCAGGAACTCCGGGATGCTTTCCTTGATCGCCTTTTCGCTGTAGATAATCGAGTTCCAGGGCGCCTGATTGGCGAAGAAGTACCAGCGCAAGGCATCGGCGCCATACACATCGAAGATCTCTTGCGGGCTGCGATAATTCCGCAGTTGCTTGGACATCTTCCCGATCCGATGGACCGTTTTTTCGCTGCACAGTTCGCGGGCATCGCTTTCGCTCAAAAACCGCTGTTTGCCATCGGCACTCTCCCACCATTCGGCCAGCATCAGCCCTAGCACGATGCAAGTCTGGTAGGGATGTGGGTAGGGGTGTACCGTCTGTTGGGCAGATTCGGCCGGCTGGGTGCCTGCCGGCTGATCTCCGAACAACATCGTGCTGATCGCCAGCAGGCTGTAGAACCAGCCGCGAGTCTGGTCGATCGCTTCGCTGATAAAGTCGGCCGGGAACTGCTGTTGGAACGATTCACGGCCCTGGTGCGGATAGCCCCACTGGGCGAAGGGCATGGCCCCCGAGTCATACCAGCAATCGATGACCTCCGGCACACGCTGCATCCTGGCCCCTTGCGCGAAGGGCGAGGCATAGGTGATTGCGTCGATGTACGGCTTATGAACTTTCAGATCCTCGACCAATTCCGGATGGGTCTCTTTGGCCCGCAGCCATGCGTCCACGCCTTGCACGTCCGGCTTGCTCAACAATTCGTCGTAGCTGGAGACGGCCTCCATGCGACCGGTCTGATCGCAGACCCAGATCGGCAGCGGCGTTCCCCAGTAGCGTTCCCGCGACAGGGCCCAGTCGACATTGGTCTCTAAAAAGTTCCCGAACCGGCCGCTACGAATGTGTTCGGGCAACCATTGGATCTTCTGGTTGTTCGCCAGCATCTGGTCTTTGAATGCCGTGGTGCGGATGAACCAGCTCTGCCGAGGGTACTGGATCAGCGGATCATCTTCGGCTCGCCAGCAGAACGGGTAATCGTGCAGGTACTGTTCCTGATGATACAGCAACCCTCGCTCGCGCAATTGGCGGTTGATATCACGATCGCAGTCTTTGACCCAACGCCCTTGGAACTCGGGAGCCTGGTCGTTGAATTTGCCGTCGGGCCCGACCGCGCAGATCAGCGGCGGCCCTTGGCCTTCGGCGAATCGTTGCTGCTGGTCGATCAACACCTCGTAGTCGACTTCGCCGAACGCGGGCGCCTGGTGGACCACGCCGGTCCCGCTGTCCAGCGTCACGAAATCCGCTGGGACGATCCGCCAGGCGATCGCTTGGGTTCCGCCGTCCCGCAACTGGCCGGTTCGGGTACCGTCGCCGTGATAATAGAAGTCGAAAGGCGGCACGTAACGCTTCCCGACCAATTCGCTGCCTCGGCAGACCGATTCGATCGGCAGTTCGCGTTTGACTTTGGCCGCGATCGTGGGCACCAGCGCCTGGGCGATGATCAAGCGCTGGCCGGTCGGTTCGTCCACGATCGTCGCGTAATTCAGATCCGGGTGGACGGCGGCGAACTGGTTACTGGGCAGCGTCCAAGGCGTGGTGGTCCAGACCAGCAGGGCCGTGTTCGGATCGTCGACCAGCGGAAACCGTATGTACACGCTGGGATCGGCCACCTCGCGGTAGCCTTGGCCGACTTCGCCGCTGCTGAGCGCCGTACCCCCTTGAGCCCACCACCAGACGATCTTATGTCCGCGGTACAACAGCCCTCGATCGAACAGATGTTTCAGCGACCACCAGACGCTTTCCACATACGACTGGTGATAGGTCACGTAGGCTTCGTCCAGATGGATCCAAAAGCCCAATCGTTCGGTCAGTTGTTCCCATTGCTTCATGTACCGCCAGACGCTGGCCTGGCAGCGATGGATGAACGGTTCGACCCCAAAGGCCTCGATCTCTTCCTTGGAATGGATGCCCAATTCCTTACAGACTTCCACTTCGACCGGCAGACCGTGCGTATCCCAACCGCCTTTGCGGTCGCAGCGATAGCCTCGCATGGTTCGATAGCGGGGGAACAGGTCCTTGATGGCCCGCGTCAGGCAGTGGCCGGGATGCGGCAGTCCGTTGGCCGTCGGTGGGCCTTCGTAAAAGACGAACTTCGGCGCGTCCTGGCGTTGCTGGAGCGATTGTTCGTAAATGCGGTGCTGTTTCCAGAAGGCCAGGATCTCTTCTTCCAGGCTCGGGAAATTCACATTGCTAGGAACCTGAGCAAACATTACGTCTCCACATCGAAGTCTTCGAAATCATCGTCTTCGGAGACGCTGTCCCCGTCCTCGTCATCGTCCTTGTCGGACGGTTCAGCAACCTCTTCGACGTCCAGATCGCCCCCGCGGTCCGGAGCGTTCACGTCATCGTCCAGGTCGTCGTCGAATTCGTCGTCGTCCAGAGTATATTCATCTTCCAGTTCTTCCTCGAAGTCATCGTCGAAGTCATCATCAAAGTCGTCGAAATCGTCGTCTTCGAACTCGTCGAAATCGTCGATCTGACCGCAGACGGGCGGTGGTCCAGTCCCCTCGTCCTCCAGCCAGTCGGCCGGTCCGGGGGCCTGTTCGATCGGCAGCGGTTGGCAACTCATCGTGAAAGCGGCGGTATCTAGCGGATTCTTTTTCATGGTAGTCAGATTCTAAACGCGGGAGAGAAAATCGCCTGTACGAGTATCGATTTTGATCCGTTCACCCTGTTTCAAGTATTCAGGGACCTGGACGTTCAAGCCGGTTTCCAGCGTCGCCGGTTTGGTGCGCGACGTGGCCGAATTGCCTCGCACCGCCGGATCGCACTGGGTGATCGCCAATTCGACCGTCAAGGGAAGTTGCAACCCAACGCACTCGCCGTTGTAAATCAGTGCCGCCATGCCTTGCAAGGCTTCGGTGACGTAACGCATCTGTTCGGCCACTTGTTCCAGCGGCAGCGCGTACTGGTTGTAATCGGTCTGGTCCAGCAGATGCACGTGCGTGGCATCCGAGTACATCAGGTTGACGGCGCGGCGTTCAAAGTCCGCCGCCTCCAACGACTCGGTGCCTTTCAGCGTGATGTCCGTTTTCTGACCGCTGACCAGATGTCGGCCTCGGAATTTATACAGTGTCGCCGCACCGCGTGCCGAGGGTGTTTGGACGTTGACCGTCTCGATCAGAATGGGCGCATCCTGATAGTTGACGACCGAACCAGGTTTGATTTCTTTTGCCAGCATAAAACTCCTTTGCGATGTTTGCCCCAACGTTGCATAAAGCACCGTTCATGGCCGTCAATTCCAGCCCTCTTCAGGTTCCGGACCGCCGCCGGCCCACGCTTCCAAGGCCGTCAGCACCTCGTCGCGCTCTTCGCGGCTGGCCCATACCGATTCGTCCATCTCCAAACGTACTTCGTATCGCCCTTCGCACATGCAATCTTCGTTGCCGCAGAAGTGCGGCAGGTCGGAGACCCACATGATGCGGTACAGGGGGACGTGTTTATCGTCGATCACGCATATGACTTCGGCCATCTATCCTGCTCCCTATTTACTGTGCGGCCAATTCCTTCGACCGATCTGCCGCCGCGCGGACGGCCGCCATCAACGCCGCCCGCAACCCATGATGCTCGATCGCCTCGATTCCCGCAATCGTCGTTCCGCCGGGACTGGCCACCCGATCTCGCAACACGGCGGGATGAACGTCTTCGGTGATGACCATTTCAGCGGCACCACGAACGGTCTGCGCCGCCAGCGCCACCGCGACGTTTCGCGCCAGCCCCATCCGCACTCCGCCGTCGGCCAACGCCTCGATCACCGTATAAACGAAGGCGGGCCCCGATCCGGACAGTCCGGTGACCGCATCCAGCAGCGGTTCATCGACGGCCACGGCGATCCCGACCGAGTTCATCAAACGGTCGACCAGCAGACGGTCGTCGGCGTTTGCACCGCTGGCCGCTGCGTACCCCGAGGCGCCCTGGCCGATCAGGCACGGCGTGTTGGGCATCACCCGAATCACCCGGTCGGTACCGAATCGTCGGGTCAGGCTATCGAGCCCGATGCCGGCCACGATCGAAACCAACAAGCGATCCTCGGCCAATCGCCCACCAAGCTGCTCGGCCACCCGCCCGACCTGCGATGGCTTCACGGCCAAAAAAACAACGTCGGCGGCCTGAACGACTTGCCGATTGCTGTCCAGGCATCGAGCATCGCCCACGAGCCGCGTGAACTGCTCGGCGGCCGACGCGACCGGGTCGTGAGCCACCACGCTGGCTGCATCGATCAGGCCGGCACGGACGAATCCTTCGGCCAAGGCGCGAGCCATCTGCCCCGCCCCCAAGAATCCGAGCACATTTTGTGACATGGGCTGCTCCAATGCCTAGTTTACGAGCCGCTGGGGGGCGCCAATTCCGCCGCGTAAATCTCGCGGAACGAGATATCCGTGGTCGGGTCATGCCCTTGAATCATGATCGTCCCGGGCTCCAATCGCAGCCCACGACGCGGATTCTCGTCCGGCGGTCGCTCGTCCGTCCAGTCGCTGACCTGCAGCCCATTGACCCAAGCGGCCATGTGAGGCCCGGTGACGACCAACGTCAGATAAAACCATTGAAGATCCTCGGCCACCACGAACCGAGCATCCTGGCGACGGAAAATGCCGCCCGTGCCGCAATCCACAGGACGACGAGGATCGCCGTCGATGATGCCGTTGTGGATCTGGCACTCGTAACCCATCATGACATCGCCGGGGATGCAGCGGAAGAAGATGCCCGAGTTCAATTCGGGGGCGTGCGTCTTGCACTGCAATTGCAGCACAAAATCACCAAACACCTGCTCCGTCTCCAACTGGCCGCGCCCGTCCTCGACGTGCAACCGGCCGTCCTCGGTCACCGTAAACCGGCTGTCCATGTCGGGATACGTCTTCCAGCCCGTCAAGTCCTTGCCATTGAACAGCGATGGCAGCTCGAGCGGCCTGAGATGGATATTCCGGAACGCCACTTGCCCTTGATTGTACTGCAAACCGATGTGGCCCCGCCGCAGCGGGTCCGGGTCCGTGTACTCCAAAACCTGCTGGTCGTCCAATTCAACCGTGATCGTGTCGCCCACCACGGTGATCTCGTACGTCTGCCATTGTGGGCTGTCGAAATCCCCTTCCACCTTGGCTCGCCCCACCAAGCTGCCGGTCGGAAACGGATTGTCCGCATCGGCGATATTCACTTCGTAACAGTCGACGGCCGGATCCTCGGGATCGGGCGGGGTGTGCAGGAAGATACCGCTGTTGGCACCGGGCTCGCTGCGAAAATCCAGACGCAACACGTAATCGCCAAACTGAGCGTTGGTATGCAGCAGGCCTTTTTCCCCTGAGCTGACAACGATCGTCCCCTCTTCAACTCGCCAATCCGCTTCCGAAGCCGCTTGCCAGCCGAACAACGTCTGGCCGTCGAACAGCGCAATCCAACCATCGGCCAGTTGCTCGTCATCAAAAGGCAGCGGGGGCACCGGCATGTCCGCCAACTGGGCCTCGACCGCTTCGTCCACCTGGACTTCCGATTCCGTCGGAACTTCGACAGTCGGATCCCCCTCTGGATCCTCCTCGATCGCGACGCGCTGGTCGGGGCCATTCGCGGGCTCCGAGTCGGCTAGCTGATTGACCGGACGGCAGGCACCGCCTACAACGGCAAGGGCGAAAGCCAAGCAAACACTGGTCCATGGAACGAAACGTTTCATCATCATTCACCATCGTGGTTGGAAAACCCGTCCAAATCGCCCGCTTTCCGAACGCGGGACCCATTCGGCTTCAGGGTAACCGAGAATCAATACCGTTAATTTAGCAGCAGAACCGCACCGGGAACAGGGTTGAACCGAGATGAGCGAACATCCCTCGTATGGTCAAGTCTTTTTGACGTTTGCACGCAACAGTCTGATCCGCGATATGACGTTCCGTACGAACTTCCTGCTGGAGAGCCTGTCATCGCTGTCCTGGACCGTGATGAACGTGGGCTTCTATCTTCTGGTCTTTCACCATACCAGCTCGATCGGCCTCGATTCGGGCTGGGGTAAGTTCGAGTTCTTCGTGTTTTTGGCGACCACTTGGTTCATCAACAGCCTGGTCCAGGCGTTTTTTATGCCCAACGCCCAAGAGTTCAGCGAGTTGATCCGGACGGGCAATCTGGATTTCGCGCTGCTCAAGCCGATCGATACCCAATTTCTCGTGTCGTTCCAACGAGTCGATTGGTCCTCGCTGGTCAACGTGTTGGCCGGGGCCGTGTTGTTAGGGATCAGCCTGTGGCAATTGATGATCCGGCCGGACAACCCGCTGGTGCTCAGCCCGATCGCCGTGTTGCTCTACCCGGTTTACATCTTGTGCGGGGTGGCTATTCTGTACAGTTTGATGATTTCTCTGGCTGCTACCAGCATTTGGTTGGGGCGGAACCAATCGCTGTACAATTTCTGGTTCTACATCACGAACTTTGCTCGGTACCCGATGGAGATCTATCAGCGCGGTTGGGGGATCCTGTTGTGGGCCGTGTTTACCTTTGCGATCCCGGTTCTGGTGGTCGTCAATGTGCCGGCTCGAATGTTGGCTCGTCCCTTGGACCCGCGAGCTTGGTGGGAATGGCCACTGACCGGCTTTGCTTTCTTGGCAACGATCATCAGCCTGGTAGGTTCCCGGATGGTCTTCCGCCGAGCCCTGCTCAGTTATCGCAGCGCCAGCAGTTGAATCGCTCCTTGGCCGTCGGGTGATCGAACCCGGATCGCCATGGTGTGGCTGGGCCTTCCAGCCGGGCCGCAATTCCCCTACTTGGAACTAGTCTCTTGCCTCCGGCCAATATTAGAATATGCTGGAATTAGGGGATAGATTGACCAGACGACAAGAATTGACGATGTCAAACGTTTTTCATAAAGGGAGCAAAAAGATGACCGGTTCTCGATGGTTTTTTGTTCTGATGATTCTAGGATTTGCGGGACTCGCGCTGTTAGGGCCCTCGCAAGCGCACGCCCAGGTGCCCATGGCCGTTCCGATGCTGCAGCCAGCCGGGGTTCCCGTCGTGACCTACATGCCCGAGCGGCGCGGTTTGTTTGGTCTTCAGACGGTTTACCGACCGGTGGTTTCGATGGCAACTCCGATGGCCGTGGCACCTGCGCCGGTGGTCGTCGCCTCGCCGGTGTTCCAGGCTCAACCGATGTTCCAGGCACAGCCGGTGGCCCCGGTGACCATGTTTCGACCGTCCGCCCCGGTAACGACTTTTCGCATGCCCGCGCCCGTCATGGCGGCACCTGCTCCGGTCACCGTCCTTTCGCCGCCGGTCCAGGTCTTCTCGCCCGTGCTTCCCGTCATCCTGCCGTGACCTTCGAGCATCGTTTGCCGTTGCCGGAACTGCCTGCCAGGCGCCCGGAGAGCCACAAGGGCGACTTCGGGCGTGCTCTTTTGGTCGGTGGTTCTCGTGGGATGACCGGAGCCGTCGCTCTGGCCGGCATGTCGGCTTTGCGAGGCGGAGCGGGGCTGGTCACGGTGGCCGTTGCGGACGAGTGCCTGGATGTTGTCGCCGGTTTCGACCCTTGCTACATGACCGTGTCCATGCCCAGTGATAACGCCGGTCGACTCGCTTGGGCTTGCTGCGATTCGTTGATGGAGTTGTCGCGAAAGGCAACGTGCATGGGGCTGGGCCCCGGACTGGGGCGATCGGAGGACTTAGATCGGCTGGTCACCTGGCTTTATCGCCACGTTGCGATCCCGATGGTGGTGGACGCCGACGGGCTCAATGCATTAGGATCGATGAAGGATCAACCCGTCGATTGCGCTGGCCCTCGTATTCTGACTCCTCATCCGGGTGAATTTCGACGTCTGATGGGCGGTACTGGTTCATCAGACGAAAGCGATCCCGCATCGGATCAGGCCGTGCGTCTGGCACAGAGGGCGGGAGTGGTTGTCGTGTTGAAAGGGCATCGGACCTTGATCACCGACGGCCAGCACGTCGCAGTCAACACGACGGGCAACCCGGGGATGGGCACGGGTGGATCGGGGGATGTGCTGACCGGGATCATTACGGCGCTGGTTTGCCAGGGATTGGAGCCGTTCGAGGCAGCGCATTTGGGCGTCCATGTCCACGGTTTGGCCGGGGATTTGGCTGCCCAGCAGCTTGGCCTGGTGGCCATGACGGCAGCCGATCTGTTAAAATTTCTTCCGGCGGCGTTTCAGAGTTTGCATTCTGGTTGATCTGAGTGGACGAACAAGGCGGTTTCGCATCGATGACGCATCCTTCTTTTCCGGGGAACAGGCCCGTGCGACTGCTGCGGCACCTGGATCAAATCACCACCGAACTGCAGCAGGGCGCGGTTGCCATCGGGAATTTCGATGGTGTTCACTGCGGGCATCGACGTCTGGTAGAGCGGTTGATCGAACATGCCCGCAAGGTCGGCGGTCCCGCCGTGGTGTTCACCTTCGACCCCCATCCCGCTCGTCTATTGCGGCCTGCGGAAGCGCCGCCGCCGCTGACCTGGTCAGAACGCAAAGCGTCGTTGCTGACGGAATTGGGCGTCGATGCCATGATCGCCTATCCGACCGACCAGCATCTGTTGTCGCTGTCGTCGCGCGAGTTCTTCGACACGGTGGTGCTGGGCCAATTGAACGCGCGAGCGATGGTCGAAGGTCCCAATTTCCGCTTCGGCCGGCATCGCGAAGGCGATGTGCAGCAATTGACTTCGTTCTGTCAACAAGCCGGGATCGATCTGGAAGTGGTACCGCCGCTGCTGCTGGAGGCGCACTATATCTCCAGCAGCCGAGTCCGCGAGGCGGTGCGGCAGGGCGATGTCGATGCGGCTCGCCAGATGCTGACCCATCCGTACCGCATCCGCGGCCTGGTCACGCATGGAGCCAGACGAGGAGCCACGTTGGGGTTCCCCACGGCGAACGTCGAGGGGATCGATACACTCCTGCCATCGCCCGGTGTCTATGCCGGGCGAGCCTGGACCAACGGTACGATCTGGCCTGCCGCGATTCATATCGGGCCGAACCTGACGTTCAACGAACAGACGGTGAAGGTCGAAGTCCATTTGATCGGATATCAGAATTCGTTGTATGGCGAGCCGTTGGAGGTTGACTTTTTATCGCGTCTTCGCGACATTCGTCCGTTTGCATCGGTCGAAGAACTCAAAGAACAATTGCAACGTGACGTTCGATCCGCTGGCCAGATCGCCGAGCGGTTTGCTGACATTTGATCGACGCCCCTTTCCCCTAACGCGGCCTCCGGCCGCAACCAACGTAGGTTGGGTCTCCGACCCGACCCGA
>REEF01000652.1 GCA_007695205.1 Planctomycetaceae bacterium | reverse complement strand
ATGAACCGGCGGTCGAAGATGAACCGGCGGTCGAAGATGAACCGGCGGTCGAAGAAGACGAGCCGGTGGCCGAAGACGATCAAGCGGAAGCGTCAGACGATTGACGGTTGGGACATGTGTGGCCGCAAACTCCCCTGCCGCTTAATGGTTCGCGTTGCAAAAAACGCCCCGTGGGACGGATTGGCAATCCGTCCTACAGCTAGAGGGGACGGATTGGCAATCCGTCCTACAGTTCGAGGCGACGGATTGCCAATCCGTCCTACAACTAAAGGGGACGGATTGCGAATCCGTCCTACTGCTACACGGAGTGAACATGCGATAGGATCGTGCCGCTGGAGATCAACCTGACAGAGGACCCACCCGATTCGATGGAGGCATCACGATGCGAGCTTGGCAGCTTAACAAAGGTAGGCAAACCGTTTCCCGGCAGGATTTCCACTGGCGGGCCGTTGCCGCGTTGGCCGTCTTGGGGTGGGCCACGTCGATGGCTTGCTCGGCGACTCAAGCGTCGCAGACCGCTCCGGACCGAGCCGCTGCCAATGTGATGCTGATCCTGGCGGATGATATGGGGTTCTCCGATCTGGGATGCTATGGCGGCGAGATCGCCACGCCGAACCTCGATCACTTGGCGGCCGAAGGCTTGCGTTTTACCCAGTTCTACAATACGGCCCGGTGTTGGCCGACGCGAGCCGTCTTGCTGACCGGCTTCTATGCTCAACAAGTTCGCCGCGACGCGCTGCCTGGCGTATCGCCGGCGGGCGGGCGAGGCGTGCGACCGGACTGGGCGCCGCTACTGCCCGAGATACTACGACCGCTGGGCTTTCGCTCGTATCACTCGGGCAAATGGCACATCGACGGGCAGCCGTTGGAAAACGGGTTCGATCGAGCTTACACATTGTACGACCAGGATCGATTCTTCTCCCCTCAACGGCACACCGAAGATGATCAGCCGCTGCCGCCGGTCGATCAGGACAGCGGTTACTACGCCACCGAGGCCATCGTCGATCATGCGATTCGTTGCCTTGAAGAGCACGCAGAGCAATACGCGGATCAGCCCTTCTTTCACTATGTGAGCTTTACGGCTCCGCATTTCCCGTTGCATGCCCCTCAGGAAGATATCGACCGCTACCGAGACACGTACCACGTGGGTTGGGACGAGATTCAAGCTCGGCGAGGGCAGCGGCTGAAGGAAATGGGGATCGTCCGACATGATCCCCCCGCCATGGAACCTGAGGTAGGCCCGCCTTACGAATTCGCCAAGGGTCTGGAGCGGTTGGGACCTGGCGAAGTGTTCCGGCCCATTGCCTGGCGTGAACTGACCGAACAGCAACGGTTGTTTCAAGCGGAAAAGATGGCCATCCACGCGGCCATGGTCGATCGTATGGACCGCGAGATCGGGCGATTGATCCAGCAACTGAAGCGGATGGAAGCGTTCGAAAACACGCTGATCCTGTTCGCTTCGGACAACGGGGCCAGTGCAGAGATCATGGTTCGCGGCGATGGGCACGACCCGGACGCCGCCCCGGGCTCCGCACCAACGTATCTGTGCTTGGGGCCAGGGTGGTCCAGTGCGTCCAATACCCCGCTGCGGCGACACAAGACGTGGGTACACGAGGGCGGACCGGCGACGCCGCTGGTGGTGCACTGGCCCGCCGGGATCGCCGCTCGTGGTGAATTGCGACATGATCCCACGCACATGATCGATTTCGTGCCCACCGTCCTGGAACTGGCCGGATCAAAACATCCCAAAACCTGGAACGATCAACCGGTTCCCACGCCACCGGGTCGTAGCCTGGTACCGGCGCTGGCCGAAGATGGAGCGGTCCAGCACGATTATCTGTGGTGGTTGCACAACGGTCATCGCGCGCTCCGCATCGGCGACTGGAAACTGGTCGCCGATCGCGACGATTCCTGGGAGCTGTACGATTTGGCTGTCGACCGCGGTGAAACCAACGACTTGGCTGCCGAACATCCTGAGCGAGTGGCCGAGATGGTTGCGTTCTGGCAGGCCAGGGCGGATGAATTTCGTGAGTTGGCGCTGGCCGACCTGCCACCGACGCAGGCTCCCAAGCCTCGCGCGCCCAAGACGGCGAAGAAGAAAACCGGCAAACCCAAAGCGGACGATTCCGGATTCGTGACGCTGTTCGACGGACAAAACTTGGATGCCTGGCAAACGTCGGAGACGGCCCAATGGAAGATCGAAGACGGGGTGATCGCGTTGGAACGTACCGATGGCGGTCTGAATAACGACGATTATCTTTGGACCAAAGAACGCTATTCCGATTTCGTGCTGGAATTAGAGTTCAAAGCGTCCGAAGGGTACTGTAACAGCGGTGTCTTCTTCCGAACCGACGATTTGGCCGATCCCGTCAATACCGGGATCGAGATGCAAGTCACCAATTCGTACGGCCGTCCGCTCAGCCGAGGCGGTACGGCCGGTGCCATCTACGATTTCCTGGCACCGACAAAGAATACCGTCCGACCGCCTGGCCAATGGAATCAGGCTCGATTGACGGTGGTCGGCAGTCGAATCCAGGTCGAATTGAACGATGAAAAGATCTTGGAAATGGATATGGACCAGTGGACCGAGGCCGGCACGAACCCCGACGGCACGTCCAACTCGTTCGATCGCCCATTGAAGGACTTCTCCCGCGAAGGTCACATCGGATTGCAGGATCACGGGCGGCCGATCTGGTATCGGAACATTCGTGTCAAGCGGCTGGATCCATAGTACGCCGTCAAAACGAAAGGCGGTGTGGCTCCCGGACGCTGGACGGGAGTCTTGCAACGTAGGTTGGGTCTCCGACCCGACCCGACCCGGTCGCGACCCGGTCGGGACGGAGTCCCAACCTACAAAGATGCGCGCACCGTGCACGCATCCTACAGGTGAAGACTCTAAGCACTGCTGCCGGCCAACAAACCCGTGCTGAACGCGGCCTGGAAATTATAGCCGCCGATCGGACCATCCAGATCAAGCACCTCGCCGGCCAAAAACAAGCCGGGGACCCGCTTGCTCTGCATGTTCCGCGAATCGACCTCGGCCAGATCGACACCGCCGGCCGTTACCTCGGCCTTTTTGAAGCCCATCGTCCCGGCGACCGGAATCACGGTGGATTTCAAGGCGGTAACCAACCGCTGACGCTCGTCCCGCCGGCATTCAGCACCGCGACGATCGTCGGGCATCCCCGTCTGGACCAGCAACACTTCCGCGATGCGGCGTGGAAGACGGCGAGTCAGCAGCGACACGAGCTGCGTCTTGCCCTCGTGGCGGCAAAGAGTATCCAGCCACTGCTCGCATTGAGCTTCGCTGTCTGCCGGCAGTAAATCACAAACCACACACAACTCGGCCGGCTGCGGATGTCCGCTGACCACGCGGCTGACGTTCAAGACCACGGGCCCGGTCAGCCCGAAATGGGCCAACAGCATCGATCCACGGTCGGCCGCCAACGCGGATCGCCGTCGCGATTTGCCAACGGTCGTCGCCAGCGACTCCTTCGGCATGACCGTCAGCGCTACGTCCGGCAGCGTGATGCCTCGCAGTTCGCGAACCCAAGTTTCGTGTGTCGTGATCGGCGTCAATGCGGGCCGCGGCGGTACGATGGTGTGGCCCAACGTCTGCAGCCATCGGTAACCATCGCCAGAAGTTCCACATCCGGGATACGACATGCCGCCGGTGGTGACGATCACGTGCCGCGACTGCCAAACACCGCGGGAGGTCGTCAATTGAAACATTCCGTTCTCGACCAGGATGTCCTTGACCGATTCGTTCAGTGCCAGCGTTGCACCGCTCTGGTGCAACCGAGCCAGCAGGGCATCCAGCACGTCGCTGGCACTGTCGCTGGCCGGAAAGATCTTGCCCGTCTCTTCCACCTTGGTGGCAACGCCCTGCTCGGCCAGCAGACGCACGACCGCATCCGGCGCCAGCCGGGCCAGCGCCGAGTGCAAGAACGGGCCTTGACGACCAAACGCCTTGACGATCCCCCGCACGTCCGTGGCCTGCGTTACGTTGCAGCGAGTCCCGCCCGACATCAAGATCTTGATCCCGGCTCGCCGATTCTTTTCCAGCAATAACGTGCGTCGCCCTCGTTGGGCCGCCGCCGTCGCAGCGAACAGCCCCGCCGCGCCGGCGCCCACGACGATCACGTCCCAAGCATCCGTTGATTCCATCGTCTCTCCCCAGTAATCCAAGGATTCTACCCTACAGCATCCGTATTTCGAGTGCCCTGACATCAGGCGCCAGTTTTCGAAACGAACGAGAGCCAGCCGGGAGTCCTTCAATTATTAAGCGTTACGAAATAGTTCAAACCGAGGACAGTCGCCAAGTCTCCCGCGACTTAGACCACGACAACCCGGACGCGATCCTGGACGTCACTCTTCCTCGTCCTCGACGCCATTCACGTGATTGTCACGAGGGCGGGGTAGCGGGGACACGGATTTTGAGACTCAGCTCGCGTTTTGTGCCCATCTACTCAGAGACGTGGCAGTTACGATCCATTCTCCCAATCACTCAGTACGTATTCGTTCCAATCCAGACGGTCGACTTCGGCCAGCGTTGCCCAGTGGGCGGGCGGTTCCCAGATGGGACGGTTGCAGCGGGGGCAGGCGGAGTCGGGTTGCTGCGGGAAGAGCGGTGAACCGGGGCACGTGGGATGCAACCAGATGGCTTCGCATTCCTCGCACAGGATCAGACCGATTTCATCCTCGCAGCAGATGCGGATGCCCAATAAGCCCTGCCCGCAACATCGGCACGTTCCCACGTAATACACCACAAACTCCTTTGGCACCGATCGAGCAAACCGGTCAAAATGGAAAGGCCGTGATGACTCGATCGTCTTCGAGCACCAAGCGCACTCGCGTGGCGGGCGGATTGCCTTGACGCCGGCCCTCCCGGCCGCCGACGAATCCGATTCGCCGTCGCAAGTCCACGTCATGCACCATGCGTTGGCGTTCCTGGCGGGATTTTACCTGCCGACTGCCCGCTTGGACCAGCAGGTACGCTTCGTCGATGACGGCCAACAGGTCATCGGCATCGCCATCGAAGACCCCGTGCAGACCGGGCCGCGACGGTTGGTCGTTGTCGTGCCGCAGCACGTGCTTCAGACGATGGCCTTCCTGGCTGCCCGGCGCGTAGAGCAAACCGGCAGTCGAACGCAATAGGCCGTTGCCCTGATCGGTCAATTGGCCCAGTCCCGGCTCGGCCGAATCCGCCGACGATTCAGCCGACGGCGCAGGGGCGGGCTGGGGACCGGTACCCGGCTCGACCAGCATCGGGCGACCGACAAGGTACCATACGGCGAGCAACAGAATGACGAGCCAGGTTAGCCCCGCGAACCGCGAACCACGCGAACCGGATGAGGGAAAAAGTCCCGTCATGTTTGGTCTCCTCTTGGTTTCTTCGACCGACAGATAGGGAATTTAACCCCATACCAGTGGGATTGGAACCCGTGTGCCGCCATGGCGAGCGTCTTTGGGCGCTCGATGGACAGCATGGCGGAGCACCGCATCGCGGCTGGCACGAGTCGCGATCCGGATGCTAGCACGATCGCCCGATCGACGATATAATCCAGGCTGCTGCCTGATTCCGACTCGGAGCATTCTCACGACAGCGGGGCGCGAGCTGATCGTCGCGGTTGCCCTGGGCGGAGATGTTCTTGCACTTCCCAAAAGAGGAGTACCACCGTGCCTCAATCGGTGCTGGAAGCGGTTCTGTTGGGAGTTTGGGATTTCGAACCGGTCGAATCCGAGGCGAACAAGTACGAGGCGACGGAAGCCCCCCCGGGCTCCCAGGAGAAGCTGGAAGTCATGGCGCGGCGCATCCGCCGCGGTTTGCCGCTGTGGCATCCAGACGATCGATGCACCCTTGAAAACGTCGATCTGCGTTAGCCTCTGTCAGCCCAACCACATCATCTCGATAGATCGTATGGCCCAACATCTGCAATACTTAGAAGGAAATCCGCAATCGCCGAGCGATCTGCAGGATTCGGGGCCCGTAAGCGCCGCTGTCGATGACCAGCAGTTTACCGTCGCCCGGGCAGGCATCGAAAGGCGGTTATAGCGTCCTCAGGTACTCGATCAAATCCGCCAGGTCAGCATCGCTCAAATTGTTGGTACCGGCCACATTCGAGGGCCGGTGAACTCCCGTCAACACCTCGTGCAACGACCGAGCGCGACCGTCGTGCAGCAGGAGCGTTTTATGATAGACGTTTCGCAATGACGGCGTATTGTATCCGCTGTGGCGATCCATACGGCTTCCCGTCCCCACGTCGTGAATCTGGCCATCGGTCAGTTCTGGCCCATGGTGACACGAGACGCATCCCGCCCGGCTGCCGTGGAAGATCTCTCGACCTCGCTCGACCGCAGCCGCGATCTCCGGCTCGGACGGTTGATGCGGATTGGGCGGAGGCTGGAGTTCCGAAAAATAGGCGATCATCGCCTGAACGTCGTCCTGACTGGGTTCCGGCCCCTGCATGGTCGAGGTCAACGAGTTGGCGATCGTCTCAGGCAGATCCGTCTGCCAACCGTGCCAATTCCAAGGCCCGGTCCGATCCAAGCGAAACAGGGGCAGGACGGTTTTGGATGTCAGCGACGAACCGTCCGTGGGCGTATTGATCGTGACGGCGTTCGTGCCGCCTTCGTAATGACAACTGTGGCAACTGTACCACTGGTCCAGGCTGCGAGTCGCATCGTAAAAGATCGCCTCGCCACGCCGGGCTAACGAAGCCACGCGCGGCCCGCCCAAAGGGATTTCCCGAGCGACCTGGCGCGACTGCAGGTCGACGATCTGAAGCGAATTCCGCAGATAATTGGCCACCACCACGTGCCGATTATCTTGCAGCGACCGGACGGCCATCGGGCGGCCGCCTAGCGGGATGCGGAAGAAGCGGTCGCCGTCAGCCAGCAAAGCACGATCGATTAAATCGTGATGCGCATGGTCGCGAAAGGGTAGACCTTGGCGGCGAAAAACCAGCAGTTCTTTCGTCCCCGAGGCACTGACGACGATGCGGGTCGCGTCCGGCGTCCATGCGATCCCGTGCGGGTCGGCCACGGCCCGGCCAGATGGATCCAGCGTCAATGCCTGCCACGCAGGATCATCACCCGCTTCGATCCTGGCGATCCGTGACCCCAATACCCAGCCCATCCGAATGTTGCTAGGCGTCACGGGCGTTCGACGATAAATCATCCAAGGAAAATAGACCTCGCTACCATCAGGAGAGAAGACCAAATGACCAACGTTCATGGACGCGAGTCGTTCGGTCCATAATAGCTTCCGTTTCACCGTATCGACCATCGAAATCCCCAAGTCGCCGCTGACACCGACGGCCAGCCGAGTTCCGTCGGGCGAAAGGGCCAGGTACCGCGGCCAACGTCCGGTGTCGATCTGGTCCGTCACCCGGCCCGAATCTACATCCACCGCGACGATCTGGTCCCGAGCCGACAGCGCTGCGTAGGCCGTCCCACCATCGGCACTCAGCACCACGCCATACGGAAGATACCCCACGTGGACATGCCCGGATCGCTTCAGCGTACCATTTTCCACGTCGAATCGAGTCAATTCGCCCGAATCCCGCGAACTGACCAGCAACCAGTGGCCGTCGTCGGATTGTGCGATGGCCACCGGTCGCCGCCCCACCGGCTGTTCATCCAGAACCCGGTCATCCAGCAGGCTGACCAGCGAAACCGAATGCGAAGTCTGGTTGACAGTGACCACCCACGATCCGCACGGACTGATCACCAAATCGACAGGCGAACGGTCGATATCTGCCACGATCAGGGACCGATCGGCGTGGAAATCCTGGCTGTTCGTCTGGTTGTCCAGAAAGAAAAAGCCACTGAAAAAGCACGCAAATGCTGTTACAAACACCGTCGAAAAACGTTGCATCATTGCCAACCAACCGAAATCCGCAGAAAAAAACCCACCAGGCGAACTGGGGGCAATATGTGGACAGACCCACGAATTTTAAGCCGACTTATTTGGATTTCAAGCTTCTTCCAAACCCGAATTCCTGCTTTGCCGCTGGCGGGTTGCTTGACAATTGCCCACGAATCCACGAAGATTTCCGATTCTTCGACGTTTTGGTAAGGCGTCCCCTTAGACACGCGGTCGGGGCCATGATGGAAACCACGGAAAATATAGATCTGGCGCAGGTGGCTCGTGATGTGCATCTGCCGATCGAAAAAGTTCGGGCTACGGTTGAACTACTGGACGATGGAAACACCGTTCCGTTCATTACACGCTACCGAAAAGATCGGACGGGCGGTTTGGACGAGGAACAGATTCGTCTGGTACAGCAAACCGTTCAGAAATGGCGGGCACTGGTCGATCGAAAACAGCGGGTCGTCAAGTCGCTGCAGGCGCAGGGCAAGCTGACGGACGAACTGGCGGCGGCGATCGAGGCCGCTGATTCGCTCCGACGACTGGAAGACCTCTACCTGCCATTCAAGCCCAAAAAACAGACGCTCGCCAATCTGGCGCGCAGCCGAGGCCTGGAGCCGCTGGCGCAGGAAATCCTGATCGCCGCCCCGGAAACGGCCGATCTGAACGGGCGAGCTGCCCAATTTGTCGAGGCAGAAAAGGGGCTGGCCAGCGTAGAAGAGGTCCTGCAGGGCGCCGGCCACCTGATCGCCGAACGATACAGCGAGAATCTCGAACTGCGCGACGAACTGCGCAAAATTATTCGAGATTCAGGCAAGCTGGTAAGCACTCGTATCGAAGAAGCCGCAGAGACTGGTCCCGACCCCTTCGAGGAAGATGGCGATCACGAGGACGCCCTTGCATTGGAAGATCCGTCGTTGGATGATGCGTCATCGGAAGATCCGGCGCCCGAGAACGCGCCGTCCCAGGACACGGCAGCCGTCGAAGACGCTCCGCCGGCAGAGCCTGCTGACGACGTAGCCACGACGGAAAACGCCGCGCCGCCCCAGACCGCGCCGCCAACACCAGACGCTTCGAGTGCCGAAGATGGCCCAGCGGTGGAAGATCCCAAACCCGTCGAAGACCCCCTGCCAACGGCAATCGCTACGACCTCCGAAGACGCTGGAATCGGGGAAGCCGAACCAACGGCCGTCGCTCCACCAGCCGTCGCCCTGTCGACAGAATCCTCTTTGCAGGAGGAGAATGCTACTCCAGTAGAAGAGGCCGCAACGGTCGAAGATACCCCAACTTCCGAAGACACCGCACCTGCCGAAGATACCACACCTGCCGAGAGCGTGACATTGGCGGAAGACGTGGCGTCTGCCGCTGACGCCGCACCCGAGCAGGATTTAGCGACAGGGGAAGAACTCGGGTTCGCGCCCCTCAATGAACAAGCCACTGCCGATCGGGGTGAGGTTAGCCCGGCAACGGGCGACGCGACGAAGGAATCAAGCAAGCGAGCACGGCGACGCGAGAAGAAACTGGCCGCCATGTTGACGGTGAAACGACTGGCAGCCAAGTCTCGGAAGGAGTCGAAAAAACGCAAACGCGAACAAAAAATCGAATCCTTCAAGGACTATTTCGATTATAAAGAACCGCTCAGCAAGATTCCGCCTCATCGTCTGCTGGCCATCAATCGCGGCGATCGTTCGAAGATTCTTCGAGTGAAAATCGAAGTGGATACGGATGCCTTGGCGAAAAAGGCAGAGCAATTCGTGGTACCCCCCGATCATCCGCATGCCGAGTTCCTGCGCGTGCGACTGCGCGATGCGCTCCAACGCTTGATCCTGCCCAGCCTGGAACGGGAAGTGCGCCGTGAATTGACGGAGTATGCCGAATTACATGCGGTACAGGTGTTTGCCAGAAACCTGCGCAAACTGTTGCTGCAACCGCCGGTGCATAACCGCCGCGTTCTGGCCATCGATCCCGGATTCCGCAGCGGCTGTAAGCTGGCCGCGTTGGATGAATTTGGTAACGTGCTGGGACATACCGTCATGCATGTGATCGGTAAAGAAGAAGTCGTGCGCCGCGGACGCCAGCAGATCGTCGAAATGGTCCAGATGTATCACATTCCGATCATCGCCATCGGAAACGGAACGGCTTGCCGCGAGACGGAAAAACTGATCGCCGATGTCATCGCCAATGAATTGAAACATCGTGATACCCAGTACATCGTGGTCAACGAGGCCGGGGCTAGCGTCTATTCGACCAGCGCCATTGGACGCGAAGAATTGCCGCGATTCGACCCCGTGTTGCGCAGTGCCGTATCGATCGGCCGCCGCGTGCAGGATCCGCTTTCGGAACTGGTAAAAATCAATCCGGCGAACATCGGTGTCGGCTTGTACCAACACGACGTCCGAGCCAAGCACCTGCAGGAATCCCTGGATGCCGTCGTTGAATCGTGTGTGAATTTTGTCGGTGTCGATGTCAACACAGCCAGCCCCGCGCTGCTACGGTACGTCTCGGGCCTGAACCAATTGACCGCACGTCGCCTGTACGAGTACCGCCAGAAACATGGCCCCTTCCGCAGACGTGACCAGTTCCAACAGGTGCCAGGATTCGGCGAAGCCGCGTTCATCCAGTCGGCCGGGTTCCTGAAGATCGTCGGCGGCGATAATCCGCTGGACGCCACCTGGATTCACCCGGAGAGCTACGAAACGGCAAAACGGGTGATCGATAACCTGGGCGGAACAATCGCCGAACTGGCGACAAAAATCCCTGGCAAAAAGACCGCCGTTCCCATCGCGCAACACGCCATGGCTCAATTTGCGCGAGGCGTGTTGGCAGACAGCCTCCACCATCATGAGCATCAAGCCAAGCACGAAGGTACCGCCGAGCCAGCTCAGGACGATACGTTATCCGAACAGCCCTCATCCGCCCCCGCACCACCAACGATGGGCCCGGCGGTGGGAGAGGAAGATGCTGTCGAGTCGAACGTGGCCACGGAAACGGAAGGCCAAGCAACCGCCGAAACCCAAAACGCCCTGGAAGCCGAAACAACGTCAGGCGGCGTAGCAATAGAGCAACCCGAGCCGACAGAGCAACCCGAGCCGACAGAGCAACCCGAGCCGACAGAGCAACCTGAGCCGACAGAGCAACCTGAGCCGACGGGGACGGCGGACGGGACGGAACAAGCGGACCCGTCAGAGCTGCCCAAAGCGAAGGAAGCAGCGCCGACGATAACGTTGACCGATCGCGCAGCTCGAGCCGATGCCGCTCGATTGGCTCAGGACTTGGGGACCGGAGAACTACTGCTGCGAGATATCCTGAACTCGCTCAGTCGGCCCGGCCGCGATCCTCGTGAGGACTTTCCAAAGCCGAAATTCCGCCGAGAGATCATGAAGCTGGAGG
>REEF01000598.1 GCA_007695205.1 Planctomycetaceae bacterium | reverse complement strand
CGCGTCGAAAGCGGTCAACAGAACACTCGTCATCGGACTCCTCGGCCAGGATTCATCAAAAAAAGTTGAACAATGCCCCTATGATTTCTAGCCGATAGAAACTAACGACGCAGCATTTCATTCCACTGAACAACCACTTCGTGGCTGTTTCCGATCAGATTGAGCGTAATAATCCCTACCATCAACGACCCGAACACCAGGAAACTGACCGCATACGGGTTGGGCGTGCCAGCAGATTTGCGCAGCGCCGGGACCAAGGCATTCTCCAATCGACGCCAGCCCGCATCGCTTTGCCGTGGTCCGGACGAGACCAGTTGGATGTTCTTTAATGCCGCAAACGGCTCGACGTGCAACTGGACGTGCAATCGTGGCAACACTAGGCTGTCGCCGACCCATCGTGCTTCGCGATCCAAGTCCGTGACGACTTCGCTTAACACGGCTCGCAACTGATCGATCGAGATGTTGTAGATGACCAATCGGGGCCGCAGCAACAGGATCAACAACGTCAGTGCCAACGCATAGGCGCCAAGCAACAGCAGCCAGATCCACGGCCCGAAGATCTGAGCTGCCGCTTCCGGCAGGAACAGTTCCATCGGACCGGCTACCACCAGACCACTGATGGCCAGTCCCAAAGCGGCAGTGTCCCTGGTTCCCGTTGTCACGAAAGGACGTGTGGCCAGATTGACCAGCCCCAAGACCATCAGGTAGACAGCCAACGGTCCTAACGCAATGGAAAGATGGAGTGCATCCACAAAACTAACTCGTCCAAATTCTTTGAAAACCGAAAGGATATCGTGACGAATTCTAAAAGACTCGCACGGTTCGGTCAACGACTGGCAAAGCAATGCCCCAGTGGGACCGGCCGCGCGGGACAGCTTTTCATCTCGGGCCGCATAAACCGTCCGTTAGCACTCTCGGGGGGAATCAGGGAGCTTCCAACGGTTCGATTTCTGTGTCCAGCGTGCCCGACGAGGTGACCAGCAAGCGATGGTCGCCCGCAACGATTTCCGATTGCCATCGGTGATGATTTCGCGAACGAACCAAGCGGCCTGCGTCGCTATCGAAATAAAGCTTCCCGGAATCCTGGTGCGATGTGGGCGGTGCGGGTTCGCCGAACAATCCTGCGTCGCTTTCGTCGCGCTGGAGGCTCGTGGTGCGATCGATCCGATCCAACTCGCGACCCTGTTCGGTGACCGTGCCTCGGTACTCGAAACGGTCGATCAGCGTGATCTGTCCCAGCGGCGTTTGGAGGGTCCGCACCTGCTGCCACCGATCACCGGACACCACTGGCTGGTCCGGCAACGGCCCCAACGCCTGGCGCAACATCTGCTGCATGCCATCACGGGTCAACAGGTTCTTCCACCGCGCGGCCGTGGGCACATCGGCCAGCAGACGGTCCGTTTCGGCGTCCCGTTGGACATCCTGGACTTGGCCGCGAGGGTCCAGCACGATCGTCAGCCGGCTGCCGATCAAGGGGCGAAGAGCGTCGGCCAACTCACGCAGCTCCGGCGGTGGGGGATCTGGTGAGGCGGTATCAAATTTCCACGTGCGGCCATCGGCCTCGGTCGACTGAAGAACCAGCCTTTCGATCTTCTGTTCGATGGCGATCTTGCCCGACTCGTCGGCTTCTGCCAGTCGCCAGTGTAACTCCATCGCGGTCAGCATGGACATGGCCGACGGTTTCTGGTCCGACTGTATCTCGGTCCGCATCCGATGGATCATGCGCACTCGCAGTGTCCCCTGCTGCTCGGCACGCCATGCGATCGTCTTCCCGCCCGATTGGGCAGCCGAAGTCGCGGCGAGCCCCGCCCAACAGGCAACCGCCATCGGCAGTGACAGCCAGATCCATCGACGCCAACGTTGCATAAAGCTCCCTTGTAGGACGGATTGGCAATCCGTCCTACGTGTGCTGTGGAACGGATTGGCAATCCGTCGCAACTTTTTAAGCGACTACGAGAATAACTTGCGAAAATGCCTGGCCGCGTGATTCTGCTGGAATTCCTCAGGCGGGTGGGACGATGTGCTGCACGCCATCCATCAGGTTCATGATCCATCCTGGCTTCGTTTTCCGGCGAAACTCAAAGACAAGGGACTCCCCGGCCGAGAGAGTAGCTACATCAGCTCCAGAGTCACCAGCTCGCGATGCTCGTCAGCGTTCTGCTGTAGCACCGCTTCAACGCACGAGAAGAAATTGGTGAGGCACTTGACCCGCAGGCGGTAGAACACCATCGTGCCCCGTTTTTCGTCGATCACCAAACCAGCATTCTTCAATTGGCTCAAATGCCGCGAAACGGTCGACATGTCCGTTCCCACCAATTCGGTGAGATCACAAACACAACGCTCGCCATGCTCGGATAATTCGTCCAGAATAATCAGGCGAGTTGGATGAGCCATCGCTTTGATCACTTTGGCCCGAGCTTCAAATTTTGCCAAATGTTGACGTCTTATCATTTCCTATGCCCTCATAATGCCAGTATTTGTAACATTAGCCAATTCTGCAATCAATGTCAAGCCGAGAGATCAAAAATGCGACGGAGCGCCATCAAAGACAAGACGCAACTGCAAGAAACCCGGATGTCAAACTGGGAAAAAAAGGAATGGAACTCCTTATTTAGAAATAACTTAGCGATTGTTCAGTGAATTGTGGCACACGATCTGCATTCAACATCTCCTTCGTACCGCCAATACATCAAGCGGCGGATGGAAAGAGAATTTGGAACTTTACAGAAAAAAGGAGCAACGGTCATGCGTCGAATCTCGATGATTCTGGTACTTTTTGCTGGATTACTTGCAACTGCCAGCGTGGCTTCCGCACATCCGCGGGGACCTGTTGGTTATGTACCGGTACCTCGCCACGTCCCCCATGCGGTCTATCGCCATGGCTACGTGCCTCACATTCACCACCGACATCACTATCGGCATCACCACCGGCATCACCACCGGCATCACCACCGGCATTATCGTCCGCCGGTAAGGTATCCGAGTTGGGGACCGGCCTATGTTCCCCATCACCACCACCACTTTGGTTCGAGGGGGCGAGGTTTTTCGATCTATCTGGGATTCTAAACCTGCGATGGGGGTTGTCCCTGACCGATTCGTCCAGCAGCCATCTTCCGCGCAGCCATGCCGGAATGATGGCTGTTTTGATTTGCATGAGCATTTTTCTCTTTCATCGGGCTCAGCCGGGGGGTAGAATCCAAAGAGGGTCCTTGGATACTGTTGCTCATGAGAATCACCTCCATTCCCCATATCTACCGCAATTTCCGCCGTTGGACGGAGATCATCTCGGTGCTAAGCCGGTACGGTTTGGCGGATTGGATCAGCCGGCTGAATATCGACTTTGTCAAAGACCATCTGAAGGATCGGGATGGCGAGGCGCTTGCTCGGCACTCGACGGAAAAACGCATCCGTTTGGCGCTGACCGACCTGGGGCCTACGTTCATCAAGTTAGGTCAACTGATGAGCACGCGGCCGGACGTCGTGGGTAACAAGTTGGCTGCAGAGCTGTCTCGGCTGCAGGCCGAGGTACCCGCTGACCCTCCAGACGTGGTCCGTACGGTGATCGAAGCCGAACTGGGCCAATCGATCGAGGATTTGTTCGCAGAGTTTGATGACGTGGCGATCGCATCCGCGTCGATCGGCCAGGTGCATCGCGCGCGATTGAAGACGGGCGAATTGGTGGTGGTCAAGGTCCAGCACTCGGACATCGAAGAGACCGTCCGCGAGGACCTGGATGTGTTGGCTGGCTTGGCGTTGCTGGCAGAGCGGGTGCCGGAGTTTGCCGCTTATCGCCCAACATCGACCGTGGCGGAGATGGGACGGATTCTACGCCGCGAGCTGGATTTCGGTCGCGAGGAACGCAATCTTCAGTTGTTCCTGACTCGATTTGCCGACGATCCCACGATCCGCATTCCGACGCCCTACACCGATCTTTGTACGGCCCGCGTGTTGACAATGGAGCGAATCGACGGGATCAAGCTGACCGAATCGACGCGTCTACTCGCCGAAGGGTTTGACATGGAAGAACTCGCGCGTCGCGGTGCACGCCTGTATCTGGACATGATCTTCACCGATGGCTTCTACCATGCGGACCCGCACCCGGGAAATATTGTCCTGCTGCCGGGAAATCGAATCGGCTTGCTGGATTTCGGGATGGTTGGTCGAGTCGAGGAGGGGCTACGCGAGAGCATCGAAGGCGTGTTGCTGGCCATCACGCATCGCGATGTCGTATTGCTGACTTCGTTGATCAAGCGGATCGGCGACGTACCGCCGGAACTGGACGAGCGATCTTTATCGGTCGATTTGGCCGAATTCGTGGGCGATTACGCGAATCAGCCGCTGGACCAGTTCGATCTGAGTGGGGCCTTAGGCGATATGACGGAGATCATCCACCGCTACCAGATCAAGCTGCCTCCGCAGGCGGCCCTGTTGTTGAAGACGCTGGTGACCTTGGAAGGAACGACCAAGCTATTGAGTCCGGAGATCAGCCTGTTAGACCTGTTGCAACCGCTGCATCGGCGGATCGTCTTGCGACGGATTTCACCGAAACGCCAGATCCGGAAGCTGTTGCGGCTGTTCATGGACGTCGAACATCTGGCAGAGATCCTTCCCAGACGTTTGACCGATATCCTGGACCAGGTTCAGGCCGGCAAGTTCGACGTGCATCTGGACCACCGCGGCCTGGAACCGTCGGTCAATCGGTTGGTGATGGGCTTGTTGACCAGCGCGCTGCTGATCAGCTCGACGGTGCTGCTCAGCAGCGAAGTGCCGCCGCTGCTGTTCCCCGAGAACGCCTACCTGGGCTTTCACCGGATCTCGCTGTTGGGACTGGCCGGGGGAGGGTTGAGTATCGTCCTGGGCCTGCGTCTATTGCGAGCCATCTACAATTCGGGGCACTTGGACCGGCACGAGTGATCATTCGACCGTGACGCTCTTCGCCAAATTTCGAGGTCGATCGACATCGCAACCGCGCAGCAAGGCGATGTAGTAGGCCAGCAACTGCAAGGGCACGACGGTCGTAAAGGGCTGCAGGTACTCGGGCACGGCCGGTGTGTACACGCAATCATCGGCCAGTGCGGCGACGCGCTCGTCGCCCTCGGAGACGATGGCGATCACCGGACCGCCGCGCGCTTTGACTTCCTGGACGTTGGACAACACCTTTTCGTAGATGCCACCGGGTGGCATGATGAAAACGCTGGGCGTATTCTCGTCAACCAACGCAATGGGCCCGTGCTTCATTTCGGCTGCCGGATAACCTTCGGCGTGCAGGTAACTGATCTCCTTCAACTTCAACGCACCCTCCAGGGCTGTGGGGAAATTGTGTTGGCGGCCCAAGTACAGAAAGTTCCGACAGTGGGCGTACTTTTCGGCGATTCGCTGGACTTCGCTTTTGCATTGGAGCGTCTGGTCGACCAGCTCAGGCAGACGTTGAAATCCCTCCAGGTACCGGCGGCCAGCATCGTAGCTCAAATGATGCATGCGGCCAAAGTACAGCCCCAACAGAGACAGAACCAGGCATTGGGACGTGTAGGCTTTGGTCGAAGCCACGCCGATCTCCGGGCCGGCGTGCAGGTAAATGCCGCCGTCGGATTCCTGAGCGGCCGTGCTGCCGACAACATTGCAGATCGCCAAGGTCGGGTGCCCCTTACGTTTCATTTCGCGCATGGCGGCCAGCGTGTCGGCCGTTTCGCCGCTTTGAGTGATCGCGAACACCAGCGTGCCGCGATCCACCGGCGGATTGCGGTAACGAAGTTCGCTGGCATACTCGACCTCGACCGGCAAGCGAGCCATCTCCTCGATCAGGTATTCCCCGACCAACGCCGCGTGCCAACTGGTGCCACAAGCGGTCAACAGGATCCGGTCGACATTACGCAACTGCTGAGGCGACAGGTTTAAGCCACCAAAGACCGAGGTCGCGTCCTCGCTATCAAATCGGCCGCGCATCGTGTCGGCCAACGACTGAGGCTGTTCGCAGATCTCTTTCAGCATGTAGTGCGGATAGCTGCCCAATTCTACTTGCCGTGTATCAAGCTGCAGCGTCTGGATGAGATGCCGGACCGCGCCCGTTTCACGATGAGTCACGTTCAGTTGGTCGGCCGTCAACACGGCGATCTGATGATCGGCCAGGTAGACGATCTTGTCCGTATAGCCGGCCAGGGGCGACGAGTCGCTGGCCAGGAAGTGTTCGTTTTTTCCGACGCCGATCACCAGCGGGCTGCCACGCCGGGCAGCGACCAACAAGCCGGGAAAGCGACGAAAGATCACCGCTAAGCCCAGCGTGCCGCGCAGACTGGCCAACGCCCCACGCACCGCCTCGGCAGCCAATTCGTTCGGCGCGCATGATGACCACTCGGCATCGGAAACCAGTCGAGCCAGATTGCGGTCGATCAGGTGAGCGATCACTTCGCTGTCCGTTTCCGATCGAAAGCGGTAGCCCTCGATCTCCAGTTCCTGCTTCAAACTCTGATAGTTCTCGATCACCCCGTTATGAACGATGGCGACTCCGCCATCACCGCCCAGATGAGGATGCGCGTTTTCTTGTGACGGTGGTCCATGCGTTGCCCACCGCGTATGCCCGATGCCTAACGTTCCCGCCAAGGGACGTATTTCCAGTTGCCTGCCCAAGGCCGTGATCCGTCCGACGGATTTCGAGAAATCCAGCGAGTTCTCGGGCGTCTGAGTCGCCAGACCCGCGCTGTCATAACCTCGATACTCCAGACGCCGGAGCCCTTCCAACAGAAATTCCCAGGCGTTGCGTTTTCCCACGTAACCGACGATCCCACACATTGGCAGGTTAGCTCCCTGTCGGGTGCCCTGGTCGACAAGTCCGCGCGCGGATCGCGGCACCGACGATGCGCGCGGCGAGAGGAGCACGCGGGATTAACAAAATCGGCCGACGCTGTAAAGAGAGAATCCAGCCCAGGAAAAGGTGCCAGGCATATACATTGGGGGCTCTAGGTTAAATAGCGTGTTGCACAGTCCTTCATCAGGTAGCTCGCCGGAAATAATCTACCGCGTTCGGCGAGGTGGCTCGGTCGGCGACCGGCCACATCGCTACGGATAGATTATTCCCTGCGATTGAAAAAAAAAGGACAGGCATTTTTTGCGGCCCCAGATCGGGCCCGAAAGATGCCTGTCCTTTTTTGTACTGAAACAAGCAATCCCCAAGCACTTGGAGCGACTCGAAGCAATTCGGAAGGCAAAACGGGCGAAACAGAAGTGAAAAAAGGATCGGGCGCGGAGCACAACGTTCGAAAATCTGATAGGATACATCGGTCCGATCGGAAAACGTGCGGGAGACACGAACATGACTTGGTTAAAGACGAAGGTGATTGGGTTGGCCGTCTGTACGGTTCTGCTCGGCGGCCAGCGGGACGTTTCGGGATGTACGACGATCATGGTCGGCAGGAAAGCGACGGTGGACGGTGCGGTGCTGATGAGCAGCTCCTGTGACGGCAACCAGATGGGCAGGGTATCTTTAGTCCCTGGTCGAGACGATTATGGCGACCAACCGGTGCCCATGCTGCGCCATGGCCGCGATATTGTGGGCCATCTGCCGCCGCTGGAACGAACCCATCGCTGTCTGGTGTTCGGCGCGGGAACGCTGGGCGGAATGAATGAGCACGGGGTCAGCATTGCCCTGGAATTTATTCCGATGCGTGAGGGCTTGACCTCCAGCGCCGGGTTGGTCAGCCCGTACAGCCCGCACTGGACCACGTCGCTGATCGCCAACGGTTTGATGCGAGCCCGTACCGCGCGCCAGGCCGTGCAGTTGATCGGGGCGATGGTCGAAGAATATGGGTTCCTGTACACCTGGGCGGGTGATGCGGGAGTGGCCCTGCCGATCGCGGACAAGACGGAGGTCTGGCTACTGGAGATCTTCGGACCCGAACAGGGCTGGACCGCCGATTCCGGCCGGCCCGGCGGCGTCTGGTGCGCCCAGCGAGTACCGGACGACGCGGTAGGGGTCAGTGCCAACCGCAGCCGGATCGGCCGCGTCGATCTGAACAACCCCGATGCATTCCTGGCCTCGGCCAATCTCCACTCACTCGCTCGGCGGATGGGCTTTTGGGAGGAAGGCCAGCCGTTCGTCTGGCACGAAGTTTATGGAGGTCCGGGCAAACGCGAGAATGCTTTGCGCGAATGGCGAGCCCTGTCGCTGTTGGCCCCGTCCCAAGACCTGACGTTTCACGGCGATCCAAGTTCCGAGACCTTTCCGTTTTCTGTCTCGCCGGATCAGCTCGTCACGGTGGCTCGTCTGATGGCCGTGATGCGAGATGGTTACGAGGGCAGCGAATTCGATCTGACCGCTCATGCGGCGTTCCAGGTGGATGGTGAAAAGAGTCCCTTAGCTCGGCCGTGGGGCACCAGCGAGTTGTTCGATCTGCTGGGGGTCGAACCGGAACGAACCATCAGCACACCCACCAGCAATTTCGTGTTCATCTCGCAAGCACGCCGGCACTTGCCGGATCCGCTCGGCAGCCTCGCCTGGTTCGCCCACGGACCCGCCGCGACCAGTTGCTTGGTACCGATCTATCCCACCATCCACGAGTTGCCCGATGCCTGGACCGCGTCGCCCGATCTCACGCGGATCGACCGCCGCCAAGTTGCCTGGAATTATCGTCTGGTCGCCAATTTGGCCAATCGATTGCGGTACCAAGATGTGATGCGGGACGTACGCCAGTTCCTGGAGCCTGCTGAAGCGGCCTTTTACTCTCGGCAAGTGGAACTGGAAAAGAAAGCGCTTCATGTGTTCGAAACCCACGGGGTGGAAGGCGTACGTGATCTGCTGACCGAATACGTCCAAGCCTGTCTGCACCAAGTCGGCAATGCGTATGACCAACTGGTGGATTACCTGATGTTCCAGCATCTGTACGACCGCTCCGACCTCGCGCCCGCCACCCGGCCCCAAGTCGAACCGCCTCAGATTCCCAAGCTAAGCCAGAGCGCCGGACGCTGACCTGTTCACCCGGTCGGCGGAGAGAAAGGAGAAAAAAGGACAGGCATTTTTTCTTGGAAGTTGGACTCTGGGGAGCTAAGCACCCGGCTAGGTATTGCTCGGTGGAATCGGCGGAAGGGGTCGGGAGTCGTTTTCGGAGAAGCAGCGTATCACGGCAGCCGGCTGAAGGACAGTGGAATGTTCGAGACCGTCCGAATCCTGCTGTCCCCGGTTCATTTGGCAGGCCAGATCATGTAGGATGCATGACAGAGCCGTCCTACGAGTCCTTTCGCAACGTGATGGATGAAATCGATGGGAACAAAGTGGATCGTTCAACACGTGATGCTGTCGGCGTTCTGCCTGATGGGCAGCAGCGGGACGTCGGTGCGGGCGGCCGAAGAACCGGTGCCAGTACCACCACTCGATCTTGCGATGGTCAGTCCGGCGATGTTCCATGAGCAGGAAGCGATCTGGGCGTACATGCTGGTCCATCTGCCAACGATAGCGAACGCCGTGGTGATGGAGGGAGAGCATCGCGGTTTCATCGACATCAAGGTATGGCGGCGTGAACGGGATAACCAACCGTATAATGCTCGTGTGTTGGAGAACCATCTTTCGCTGGCCTTCTTTTACACGGCTGATCGGCCCTGGAATCCCTATCGCGGACATCCGGCGCTCCGTGCGCGACTCGAAGCGGTGCTGGATTTTTGGTGCAGCAGCCAGCACGCGGATGGCCGTTTTGCGGAATACGGGCCGGAGAACTGGTCGTTGGCCCCCACCAGTTTTGGCATCAAGATGATGGGCGAAACGCTACGGTTACTGGACGAGTCGCGGCGTGTTGGAGGCCCGACCATCGATCCGGAGTTACACCAGCGCACGATCGCAGCGGCCCGCCGGGCCATCGAAGCGTTGCTGACCCATCCGAGTCTCATCGCTCACGGGAAACGGTTCAGCAACCAGTACACCGGGTTCTGGGGCGGTGCCTTGGCATTTCACCTTGAACCGCGCCATCGAGACCCGTACGGGCGCCGGTGGGTTTGACACGTGGGAACTGCCACTGGCCGAGCAAATTCCATTGGCCAGGGCTTTTGCGCCGACCGTCGACGAGCACCGGGCTCAGCTCGAGGCGAGACGGCAACGCCTTTTGGAGACATGGCCGAGCTACTATGCGGCGTTTAACGCTGGCTCTATGGTCGCCGCCATGCAGCGCTATGGACTCGGCTTGTTGTGGAGTCCGAAGATGGGCACGGTGCTTCAGACACAGTCCCGCGACGTGGCCCCCTGGGGCACGGAGCCGGCCGATGGCAAACTCTTCGAGGCATCGGCCTTTCAACCAGCGGTACAAATTGGAGAGCAACCCGTCACGATCCAACCGGGCGCCCGCGATCTGCCCAGCGGGGAGACCGATGAGGTCGTGTTCACATATGGCTTGGCTGAAAGCGGGCAGAAGAGCGCGACTTTTGGCCCCGATCACATCGCCGTCCAGGTGGTCCACCCGGGGCCATTCACCGAGCACCTGCCTCTGCTGATGCGGTCGGATGATGATCTGGTGATCGCCGATGGCAGCGTGCGGCTGCAGCGCGAGGACCAGATGTTCGTGATTGCATTTGCACCGGATGCCAAGGTCGAAATTGAAAGGACCGAGGTACGACATGGCCCGTTTCGCGTGGTGCGGCTGAAGCTGACGGCGGCCGAGTCGCTGGACTATCGCCTTGCCTTCCAAACAGCAGCGGAATGACTGTTGGGGTCATCTGTATTCGGCTGGAGGACAGGCGTGCACCTGGGTTGGTGGGGCCACATGGCTTTTTTGGCTTTGGCCGGGTCGCCCCTGCTGCTGCCACCGACCATCTTCTGGTTCAACTGGCAGATCTACGGTGCGCCGGATCGGTGCGACTGCTGCCAACCAGCCTACGTCTTCATGGGACTGCTGGGACGCAGCTACTGCTAGGCGGGGCGGTGTCTGAGTAGCGGCTCTCCGCAAAGGGGACAGGCTGGAGTCCTGGGAACCGGCAACGGTTTGGCGGTTACCAGCAGCACGTAAATGAGGCCCAGGGTGGTGGTCACCAGCATTTTGGAGCAATAGAAAACGCCCCCAGACCGATCGCTCAGACTGGAGGCGTTTCTCATTCTACAGCTCGATCGACTCGACGTCGGCGACGAACCTTGCGGCGTCGTCTGCCAGGTACGAGGCGACCACTTGAAATACGGCGTCACTGAAGCCGCCGATGTTCAGGATGTCGGCACGCTCGAGGGCCTGCGCCGATCCGTAGGGCTGGATGTCGATGCACACCAGCTTGGGCGAGCTGACGCCCAACCGCTGCTGATTGGCGACGAACTTCTGCCACTCGGTCATCACACCCGTGGAACCGTATCGGCCAGCGCCGACCCAG
>REEF01000631.1 GCA_007695205.1 Planctomycetaceae bacterium | reverse complement strand
TGGCGCTTTCGTGACCGCCAAAGATACCCCCAGGTTTGATCAACACGGATTATGGGAATATCAGACCGTCTGCTTTTCCCAACACGGCAATCTGCCGCAAACGCTCCATCGACTGGTCGAGCAATCCCCCGCCGGCTATACCGTGGAGGAACTGCAGCAGCTGGTCGGCACCCGCGTGCATAATCACGTCAGCCGATTGATCCGTGAAGGAAAACTGGCGCGTTCCTTTCAGGGTCGAAGGGTCGTGTATCTGGCAACGCAGAGGCGACAGCGAGAGGCTCAGCAGCAAACCCGCCGGCGAGCGGAGCCGCGACCGGTACCGACGAGGCCTCAGACAGACGTACCTCCCGGACTAGACGCCGTGACCGTCATTCACGTCTTGCGGCGACTGTTGGAGACCCCCGAAGCCAGCGTGGCCTCCGTGGCTCGCGCATTGCAAGCTCGCAAAGTCCTGGTCCGCGCTGACCAGATTCGGCTGATTCTGGACTTCTACGGGCTAAAAAAAACGACACCCTGAAGCTCGCGGAACGGTTTCGCCAACTTCACAAAAGCTTTCAGCAAGACCTCCAGGCGGTTGGCTTTCCGGAGGAGCTGACCCATCGTTTTGAGACGGCAGCGGACGGCCACGTTCAAAAGACCACGCGCCGCCAAGTCGTGACCCTCGAGCTCAATCGCTTCCAGGCGGTCGAGGTCCATCGTCAACAGGCCACCGCCGATTCATCGGCTTGCGTTCCGCTGGCGCAGTTGGTTCCCAATGGTGGGACCTACGGCTACGACCTCATGGCTCATGTCGGCTGTGAAACGTTCTTGCAGGGGCGGCAGTTGCAAAGCATCGCTCACGAGTTTCCCCAGATTCCCTTCAGCAGTCTCTACGACGCGCAACGCAAATTTCTGTTTTACTTCGGCCATTTACACCGGCAGTCGGCTTCCGTACTAAGCGAATGGTTCCTGCGGCATGGCGGCAGCACTTGGCTGATCGACGCCACCCTCGAAACGGGTACGCCGATGTATTTCGGAATTTACGAAGCTCAAGACAATCTGCTCTTAGATGCCCACTGCCGAAAGGAAAGTGCTTAAGGAGCAACCCCTGCCGCTACCTGCTCGAAAGCAATAGCGTTGCACGCGCCGCGAGCACACGGCGGCCGCTGCCGGCCACCAGGGATTCGGCATGAAGCGGCAAACGACTACTCCTTAACTGGCATTTATCGGGCGTCGCAAGCCGATAGGTCGTACCGTCCGTCAGCCGATGGTACCCGCGGGGCGCCGATCAATGGCCGTAGCCGTCAGCCGGAGGTTCCAGCTCTTTCGTGCATGCGGGTCGGCGCTCTTGCCTGCGGCCTCCACCTGTCCCCTCCGCCGCGCCGCAGTCATGCCTGGGCCTCCATCGTTCCGTTTCTCAGCCGTCATTCGTGGCGATCAATTGAGCAGCAAACACCGTGCCAACCGAATTTCGGAACGATGGCGGAAATCGTCACTCGAAAAAATTCAAAATCTGGCGAAAATCAAACAAACTGAACACGCCACTCCCGACCCCATTGCATCACCGCTGCAAGGCGACCTTGATTGACAAGAAACGCCTGGCCGGATGCTTACGACCTGTTCCTAGCGTCGACGGCCCCAATACGAATCGGTGAAGGGGCGAGTCGGGGTCGCTCGGGGCGGTTCCGGTAGATTGGGGATCTGACCCGCTCGATAACCCTCTTGTGGCGGGCGGTACATGTACGGAGGCGTACCCTGGTCGTACTGCGGTAATCGTCTGGTCTGTCCCGTGTTGATATTGTACGAGTAGACCGGGCCCACGCTGGAAAACACCGGATTGGGGCTGACCCGAACATGACGACGGTCAGGCGAAACGACCGCCGAAGCGCCAAAGTGGGTACCCTGAGGCAACCAGGTAATCACCGGCATGTAGCCAACCGCGTTGTAGCGGCGCCACCATAGGTCGTTCTCCAGCATCTGCCGCAACCAAATGGCTCGCTGGAGTTCGAACTGAGCCTGCTCGAGCATCTCTTCCGCATGGCCTCGCGGGAACCGTTGAGCCAACGCCACGTTGGTCAAGGCGTTGATTTGGAGAGGAGTCATACGGCTCAATCGCCGCTGAACATTACGGATCTGACCCGGATTGTCTAAACCCTGAACCAGTTGCTCGCGCAACCATTCGCGTTGCTCCGCCGTCGTGTTCAGCACCGGTCGCTCGACGACCGCCGCCTCGGGCTGTTCGCCTGG
Organism: Planctomycetaceae bacterium; assembly: GCA_007695205.1. Classification (GTDB taxonomy): domain Bacteria; phylum Planctomycetota; class Planctomycetia; order Pirellulales; family Pirellulaceae; genus SKKK01. The sequence goes on along the minus strand of REEF01000631.1, from coordinate 9,124 downwards.
GTAGTCCTGAACCCATGCCGCAGCGGGGGTTGCGATCATGATCATCATGCCGGTCCATATCAACCGTTTCATGTTCCACGCTCCTTCCTTTTCTTAATCACCGAGTCGCCACTCCGCTGTGTTATCACCAGCAACCCGTGTGCCATCGTGTTCAATTACCTTTTCCATCAACACGCACGTTCTTTCATTGTAGGCCGATCACGCTGGAAATGGCAAGGGAACGCGTCCGGTTCGTGGCTCGCGAGAGGTGGCATCGCGCCATCAAAATGACAACCTAATGTGATCGTTTGGTTGGCGCCTCGAATCGCAACCCGAATTGTCAGCGACGCGTATGCCGGGATTTCCTTACGCTTTGGGTTAGGAATCATCCAGGCTATTGCCAGCGGGATCGGTTGGGCGCTAAGATAAGCGGAAAGCGGTGATCGGATGGGACTCTTTTTTTTGGTCGACGGAAAGGATGGCTCTGATGCTTCGATTTCGATGGGTTGTTTTGGCAATCCTGAGCGGTGTGGTCAGTGCGGGTTGTGGCGGTTCGAATGTCGGCGAGTTGACTGCGGAGGTGCAGCAGTTGAAGGATCGGGTGGCCGAGTTGGAGGCCAATCGCCAGGCGTTGGAGGCCGAATTGACGGCCGCCCAGGCGGACTTGGCTCGCATGGAAGAAATCCGGAAGGGGTATGAAACGGCGCGTGCCGAGCTTCAACAGAACATGGCAAAACTAGCCCCCATGCTGGGGCTCACTGGATCCCCGCTACCGCCGTTCGAACAGTTGAGCGACAGCAGTTGGGTCAGTGGATTCGCCCGCAGCGAGGAGATAACGTCGGGGCTGAAGGATTTAGAGCAGCAATTCCGAGGCCTGTTGGAGGCCACCGGCGGTCTACCGGTCGTCCCCAAGCCGCCAGCGGACGACGAAGCCCCCTAGCCACACAAGGCCGTAGGACGGATTGGCAATCCGTCCCACAAAGGATCCTCATGCAACGTTGGGGGGAAACGTCCGGCCAAATGCCTTTGGCCCTACAGCACGTTGGTAAATCCGGGCATGGCGATCGGGTAGGCTCCGTGTTCGTTGGGCTTGACGGGGGCCGGGCAATCCAGCGTCAGATCGTCCAGGCCCGGGGCCAGTTCCAGGTCCGAGGCCATGGCCTGCTCCCAGGTGATCAACTTGCCGGATTCGGCCGCCATCCGCCCTAGAATTCCGGTCATCCCGGCTTTTGCGGAACGCAACGTTTCGTTGTACGGTTGATCGTTGCGGATCGCCTGCACCAGCCGGTCCAGTTCCACCTGGTACTGGTTGGCAGCCGTTCCTTCAAAATTCCAGATCTGGTTGTCCGCCGTCTGGTGGTAACCCTTGTAGATCTTCGGGTCCGTGATGCCTTCGCCCAGCACGGCGGAGCCTTTGGTCCCGTGGATGATGTTGCCGAAGAAGCCCCAGCAGTTGGCCATGTGGCGACCTTGAGCGAACAGACGGGACCCGTCCGGGAAGTGGTACTCGACCGCGTAATGGTCAAACAACTGATCGGGCTCGTTACGAATTTGACGTCCACCTTGGCCTTGCGCGGCCACCGGCCAGGCATCCTTGACCCAGCAGCAGACGTCCAGGTTGTGGATCAACCAGTCCAGCAGGAAACTGCCGTTGACCCAGGTGAAGCAGCTATAGTTCTGAACCTGATGCGCCAGTTCGCTCATGCCCTCGACGCGCGGCCGGAACCCGACGGGTCCATGAGCACGGTAGGCCCACGCGGTGACCACGTCGCCGATGATCCCGTCGTGAATCCGCGCCACCGCTTCCTCCAACGGCTGGTAATGACGGCTCATCAATCCGCCGGCGATCTTCAGGTTCTTGCTGGTCGCCTGTTCGCCCGCTTGGATGACGCGTCGCGTTCCTGGGCCGTCGACAGCGAACGATTTTTCCATAAAGACGTGGCAGTCCTTCTGGACGGCGTACTCCAAGTGCTGCGGCCGAAAAGCGGGCGGCGCGGCCAACAGGACCAGGTCTCCCTTGCCCAAACAGTCGATGGCTTGGCGGAATCCGGCCAGCCCCACGAATCGGCGATCCGGGGGGACATCTACCTGTTCGCCAAAGCGGTTCGAAAGGCTGTTGTAACTGCTCTGCAGTCGAGCATCAAAAGCATCGGCCATGGCGACCAGCTTGATCGGCCCGGCCGTGGACAAGGCGTTTAACGCAGCGCCCGTACCGCGTCCACCGCAACCGATCAAGGCGACGTTAATCGTGTTGTTTTCGCCCGCATGACCGCGCGCCGTGATGGCGCTGGCCAGCGCGGCTGTGGTCAAGGTAACCCCCGAACGTTTCAGAAAATCACGGCGGTTTTGATCGGGCTGTTGGGGCGTGTGGCCAGAATGCATGGTCGGACCTTTCGTGCAGGAGAGAAACGGTTGAAATCGCTGCCGAAAACCAACACGCTACCAGCGGATCGGAGAACCATGGTCTCGATCGTCGGCCGGTGCGGGCTGTTCGCGATGCTTGCGATTATTAGGGCAGGAATGTCTGCATGTGGCAAGTAGGCAAGGTGCGGCGAGTAAGCATCCGGCCAGGTATTTCTTGGTGGAATCGGCGGAAGGGGTCGGTAGGTCCCGCGCGCCGAGCGGGACCGAGTGGGCTTGCAGATGCCTGTCAGAAATGCAGGTCCCGCTCGGCGCTCGGGACCTACTGCGTCGTTGCCAGAAATGCAGGAACGATAGAGGTCATTCGTCGCGGAGCCGCTGGGTCAGGTGGTGAACGACCATCGCAACGCGCTGCTCAACGGTTGCCGAACCGCGTTGATCCACTTCCAGCTCCGTCAACCGAACATGCTCGAAGCCATCGATACCCGCGGCTTCCAATGTCTTCTTCACGCAATCGCCCGGGCAACCGTCGATGGCAACCACCCGTTCGGCCGATCGGATCTCGTTGTCCATCCCGTCATCCTGGGCGCTCAATCGCGTCAAACATCCCATCTTCCCCACGCCGCCCGCTGCCAGTGCTCGGGCCGTGAGATCCGCCACACACCCGTCCTCCGATGCACCCGAGCAGGCGAGGATCAAGGTTTTGGCGGCCAGGCACGTGCTATGGTGCTGCGCTCGAAGAGGACACATAAGATCGCTTTCTGTACGTCGGAAAACGGCAGGAACAAGGATCGTGCGATCGTTCAAACGACTCATGGTGAGTGTATACGAGCGACAAGCTCAAATCTACTGGTCTGCGACCGAATTGGCTGCCGGATGACTTCATGCTAATCTATACCTCAGGTTGCAGCATCCCGGGCATCCGGGGTGCTGTGATGCCGCCTAGAGCCTTCACCATTACAGGAGACACGACGATGACGCTAGATCGCTGGACTTTGTTGGATACGGCCCAAGGGCAATTCGCCGATCATCTACGAATCGGGCCTGAAGAATTAGGCTCAGGTTGGGAAGACTGCCAGATTGTTCAGCAGCGTTTACGGGGTGGTCTGAGCGATGGAGTGGACCAGGTCCACGTCCAGTGCGGCCAGGTACGATTCACCGTGCTACCCACTCGAGGCATGGGATTGTGGAAAGCTTGGGTGGGTGACGATGAATTCGGCTGGAAGTCACCCAATCGTGGGCCGGTACACCCTAAATTTGTTCCCGTGACGGACCCGATCGGATGGTTGGACGGATTTGACGAACTGCTGGTGCGTTGCGGTCTGGAGAGCAATGGAGCGCCGGATTTTGACCAAAACGGTTGTGTGAAGTATCCGCTTCACGGCCGCATTGCGAACCGACCGGCTCACAAGGTGCTGGTGACCGTGGATCGCGGGGCGGAAGAAATCTCGATCACCGGAGTGGTCGAGGAGTCGCGGTTCCTGCTGCGGCGTCTGAGCCTGACCAGCACCATCACCGTGCGTCGAGGCGAACCGTGGCTGAAGATCACGGATCAGATCCAGAACCTGTCGGCGAATCCGGCCGAGGTGCAGATGTTGTATCACATCAACTTTGGGAAACCCCTGTTGGATGCTGGATCTCGCTTCATCGCGCCGGCGCGGCGGGTGGTGCCTCGCGACGCTCGAGCGGCTGAGGGTATTGCGACGTGGAATCGCTACGCTCCGCCCGTCGCGGGCTACGCGGAACAGGTGTACTTTCTCGAATTGATCGGCGACGATTCCGGTGCGACGCAGACGCTTTTGAAAAACGCAGCCGAGGATCGTGGGGTCAGCGTGCATGCCAATACGAATCAATTGCCCTGTTTTTCGCTGTGGAAGAACACGGCGGCCGAGCAGGATGGGTACGTGACGGGATTGGAACCGGGCACGAACTTCCCAAATCCTCGTTCGGTCGAATCGCAGCGGGGCCGCACGGTCAAGCTCGACCCCGGCACCAGTACGACGTTCGACCTGATGCTGGATTTTCACACCGATTCCACTGCCGTCCGCAACGCGGAAGAGGAGATCGCGATGCTCCGCGGATTGACGCGTCCCGATGTCTGCGATCAGCCTCAAAGCGATTGGTGTGTGATCGGATAATGGGCGTTTGGGTGCTGACCCGGTATTGCCACCGCCGGGATCGTGCATGGCCGTTGATTCCGCTTCTGTGCCGAATGCAGGGGGCCGCACGTGGACGATGGTTCGTCGCTGCGGCGATCCTGGTCATCGCAGCCGCCGGCGGGTGCCGTCCATCGGGTTCGACAGTTGATAGACGGTCCGAGCTGGATGCGTTTGAGGAATTGGATTTCGAGCAACAGATCCTCGGGGTGCGTCAAGGCTGGCTGGATGTCATCGCCGTGGAAAAACGGACGATCTACGACCATGATCTGGCGGCGATGGCCGATCTGACCGATTTGCTGGAACTGAAGCTGGACGATACGCGGATCACCGACGACGGGCTGCCGTATCTGAGCGGCCTGGAAAACCTGGAACACTTGCGGTTACGAGGCGCGGCGATCACCGATGCGGGGCTGCAGCATCTGTTGCCGTTGCAGTACTTGCGAATCCTGAACCTGCCCCAGGCTCGATTTACCGACGCTGGACTGGCCAGCCTGAAACAATTGCCCGAACTAGAGCAACTGCGGTTCAGCAGCCCGCATGTCACCGATGCTGGCATGGCAGAACTGGCGGACTTCCCCGTTTTGTGGCATCTGCATCTGATCCAGGTGCCCATCACGGACCGCGGGCTGTTGCCGATGGAACGGATGGCCGGGTTGTTGTCGCTGTACATGGACGGGATGCAGATCACCGATGATGGTCTGCGGCGGTTGATCGAGCGGCGTCAGCGTCTGGACCTGGTGCCGCTACACCTGCACATCGATCAACACCATCGCGATTTCGATCCGCTGAAAGGGACTCACGAACACGAAGGGACTCCGCAGGAATAAGTTATTCCATTCCAAAGTAGTAGGCACACTCCGTGTGCCGTAAACTGCGGACGGCACACGGAGTGTGCCTGCTACTCACGTGGGGAGTAGCGTACCGGGGATGCCCTGGATTAAAGTATGGGGAATTAGCGTATCCGATGCCCGCGTCTCGCTGGCATTTCACGGGCTCTGCCCTCTTCAACCCAGTAGGAGAAAACGACCATGCAACGCGATCATCGAGTCAATCGACGGCAATTCGTGCGCACCGCCACCGCTGGTGCTGCGCTGTTTACTATCGTTCCGCGCTCCGCGCTGGCGTCGGCCGATGCGCCTGGGGCGAACGACAAACTGAACATTGCCGGGGTGGGCGTCGGCGGACAAGGCTGGGGCGTTCTCCAGCAGTTCCGCAACGAGAACATCGTGGCGTTGTGCGACGTCGACGACCAGCGTGCTGGGGCCGCGTTCGAGGCGTTGCCGGACGCACGACGATTCCGTGATTTCCGCAAGATGTTCGACGAGATGGAATCGCAGATCGATGCCGTGGTGGTCGGGACACCGGACCATACCCATGCGGTGATCTGCATGGAAGCCATGAAACGCAAGAAACACGTCTTTTGCGAAAAACCTCTGGCGCACTCGATCCACGAGATCCGGCGGCTGATGGACACGGCTCGTGAAAGCGGCGTCGTCACGCAATTGGGCAACCAAGGGCACTCGTCGCAGTCGATCCGCACGTTCTGCGAATGGATCTGGGACGGCGCGATCGGTCAAGTCCAGGAAGTCCACGCATGTTGCGATGCTTTCCGGGACGTGTACAGCCAGATCCGCAACCTGCCGAAACGCGACGAACGACCAGAAGTCCCGGGGCATCTGGACTGGGATTTGTGGCTGGGCCCAGCGGCTCACCGAGCCTACCATCCGATGTACGTGCCGTGGAATTGGCGAGGTTGGACGTCGTTTGGAACGGGCTGTATCGGGGATTGGATCTGCCACGTGGTCGATCCCGTGTTCTGGGCGTTGGATCTGGGCTCGCCGGAATCGATCCAGGCCGAGGCGGATGGGTATGATCCGGTGGAACATGCGGACGTCTACCCGCCGGGAACGGCCATCACGTTTGAATTTGCGGCCAAAGGCGACCGTGGTCCCGTCAAACTGGTCTGGTTCGATGGCGATCGCCGACCACCGCACCCGAAGGATCTGGAGACGGATCGCAACCCGCCGGGGATCGGTGCGGTGGTTATGGGGGACCAGGGGACGATCACCTACGGTTCCCACGGCGCGGGTGGCGTGCGGATCGTGCCGGAAGCCAAAATGCAAGAATACCAGACTCCCGAACCATCGCTGCCCCGCGTCCCCGGCCACTATGCCGATTGGATCAACGCCATTCGAGAGAATCGGCCCGCCGGTTCGGACTTCAGCTACGGAGGACCGCTGACCGAACTGGGGCTGCTGGGCATGATCGCCGTGCGTATGGCAGGCACCAAACTGGTATGGGATGGCCCGAACATGCGGTTCACCAATAACGACGAAGCCAACCACTGGGTCAGTCCTCCCGTACGTTCGGGCTGGGAGATCTGACAACGGTTCCTTTTTCGCCTGCGGGGTTTACCGAAAGACGAGCACCCAGTCTTCGTTGGAAGGCGGTTGGAAATAACCGTCTTCGCGCGGTGAGGCTGGTCGTCGTTCGGCGGTGCGCGGTTGGAACCACTGGGCCTTCCAACCTTCCTGCAGTTGGCTCAAGTCAACGTCCAGCAAGCCGCCATGGGTCACGAAGATCACCGCGCTGCGGCCGTTGCGTCCTCGAGCCGCCGCCACCGACGCCTGGACGTTGCGAGCGGTCTGTACCGCAGGCAGGCCGTTGGCCGAGGTCGCCGTGGTGCGCAACCGCATCTCGTACGTGTCATTTTTCTGGCCTAGGGTGAAATTGCGGGTGACATGGTCCTGCGAGAAGCTGACGATTCGGGCCGGGCCGGCCTGGACTTCCTTGGCGGGAGTAATCCAGGCCTCTACGGTCAATGCGTTGCTCTCTTGCACCGCTTCTGTGAGGCGTTTCGCCGGGTCCTGTGTGGCGATCAGCACCGAGCGATTCGTTCGCAGTCCGTCAGCCAGCCACGTTACCGATGCGGTTTCTCGGATATGCAAGTCAAGGGCCGGTCGGTGCCCCGACACATCGCGAAGCACGGAGCCTTGGCCTTCGTCGAACGAGTAGCGAGCCTGCAGCCCGTCCACGTGTTCCGGCGCACCGGCAGCATGATGGGCGGCGATTTCGGCACCGCTCAGAGCGCGATTGTAGAGAGCCACGCCGTGATAGGTGCCCAGCCAGCCCCGGTCGCCCACGAACTCATCGCCTAGCGCCAAGCGAAGATTTGCGTCCCAAGCCGAAAGGTCTCCGCCGATTTTTCCCCTTGCCACTTCCTGAGCGTTGACATACAGACGGGCGTCGCCGCCAGCGTTGCGGGTATAGGCGACATGGGTCCTTTTCAACTGGACGGCCGCCGCCACGTCTGAGCGGAGTTGCACGAAACCCAGGTCTGGTTCGATGTGGGGCCAACCGATTTCCTCCATGATCGTCCGCACGTTCCGCATGTGAGCTTGAGCCAGTTGGTTGGCGCCGATGCCGAACGGCCGATCGTCGGGCCCCGGACGATGGAACCGGGAGCTGGCAAGACCGCCGATCAGATTCCGCCACATCCGCCGCGTCGCCTCCAGGGAACCGCCGGTCCAGCCATGGCCTTCGCCACCGTAGATCTTGACGTTGTTCAGCGGTTTGGGGTTATCCAGACGCCGAGCACGCATGGCCAAAATCTGGCTAAAGTGACGTTGGCCCGTGTTGACGTTGTTCTGAGAGATCTCGAAGAAGTCGTAGTGCGAATCGTCGTGGAGCAGCGCGATCTGTTCGGCCGAATCGAAGTTGCTGTTTCGCCGCATATCGGCCAGATAGACGTCCACGCCTTCGTCCTGGGCCCGTTGGCGAATGAAACGCGCCCAATATCGTCCCCATTCGGGATCTTCGCCGATCTCGTTGTTCATGCAATACAGCACGTTGGGATACTTCAAGCTGAAGTCTAACATGCGATTGACAAAAGCCTCCTGGTACCGGCGCACCACCACGTTGTCGTCCATCGCAGGAACGGTGTGGAAGAAGGCGTGTCGGCTCGGCTTTGAGCTGGAATAGTACTTGATCACTTCGGCCAGACCCGACTGGTCGGCCGTATAATTGACGTTGTTCCGCGGGTTGAACGGATGCACTTCCCAACCCCGGTTCTCCGGGCCGTACCCCAGCGGAGCTTCCGACGCGAACAGGTCCCACGGATCCCACACCTCGATCTGCACGATGATGTCGCGCTCATGACACATGCGCAGGAAGTTGTCGAAACGCTCCCAGTACTCCGCGTCCCATTCGTTCAGATCGTACAAGCCGTCCTCGCGCTGGGCAAACGCGTAACGGTTCTCGGGATTGCGATCGGACATGGTATTGCGTACGTAATTGCCACCCGCCGCCGCGATCTCGTCCAGATGAGCCTCCAGTCCATCCGGATGGTTGAACAAATTGTCCATCCAACTGCCCCCCACCAGCAGCACGGGCTCGCCCTTGTATTGCCAGTAGAAAGGGTTCTGTGCATACGGCTGAATGCGGTCGGCGTCGTCAGCCCGCATCACACCGCCCGCCCACAGCATCGCCACCGCCAGCCCAGCGACCAGTCCAACACGGACCGTTCGATCGTTTCGACTCAGCATCACTCGTCTCCTAATTTGGGGTCAGGTCTTGACTTATAACTTATCGAACGCTCGCATTTTGTTTTGCGATGGTATGAAAGC
>REEF01000189.1 GCA_007695205.1 Planctomycetaceae bacterium | reverse complement strand
CGACCCGACCCGACTCGACCCGGTCGGGACGGAGTCCCAACCTACAAAGATGCGCGCACCGTGCAGGCATCCTACAGGTGAAGACTCTACGGTGTCGCTGGCAGCGGCAAGACAGCGGGCGGCGTCGGGTAGGAGCCCGGATCGATCGAACCCGGAACGGCGGTGGGAGACGGTTGCATGGTCGCCTGGGGTAAAGCGGGCGAGAAACCATAGCTGGCGTTGGTACGCAGTTCCTGGGCCCTTTCCAGAAGCCGATCGGCTGGTAAAATCTGCTGCGGCTCCATTTGAAAATCCAGCACGTGTTCGTCCCGATGTTCCCAAGGTGATAGCGTTTCGCTGATGAATTCCATCACGGGGAACTGGTACCACGGTGGGGAAAACGCCTGCTTGACCGTCAGCGTCTCATACCCGTCCCTAATTAATTGAATCTTTCGCGTTCCATAATAGGTAAATTCGACAGAAACCGGCGTCATCCCGATCTCTTGGTCATCGACGTAAACGGTCGCTCCGGCTGGCTGGCTGCGGACCAGCATCCTTCGCCTGACGCAGCCGGGCGCAACCATCCCGATCATTACCACTAGGCAAATCAGCAGATGGGGCCCTTTACGGGAACGGGTTCCGGTTATCGAACGAATGGAAACCACCGCGTCAAAATACCGATACACTAAAGAAGAGGGGTGAGACACATCGCCGATAAGTTCGGCGTTTCCTGCCGCATCCCCTTGGGGACGCGCGGGAAGTATAATAAGGGATTGGTTCGCAGGCCAGATCATTTTCGGCGAACATTCGCCCAACGCTCGCGGCGACCTAAGCCGAGATCCTGCTGGCTGTGAACTCTGGGTCGAAAAACCACGAAGTGACCCGAAACCATGAAGTGACCAGTGATGAGCAAGGCCCAGCCTGAATTTGTGACCAGTTTTCATTGGATCGCCCGCAGTGATGTGGGCATGCGGCGAGCAAACAACCAGGATTCCGTGAAAATCGTCACGGCCGAAGACGAAGCGTCCTGGCAGACGCGAGGCCACCTGCTGATCGTCGCCGATGGGATGGGGGCACACGCCGCTGGCGAGCTAGCAAGTAAATTGGCTGTAGAAAACATCCCTCACTTGTACTATCACGATCGTGAACTGGCTCCCCACGATGCGCTTCGATCTGCGATCACCCAAGCCAACAGCGAGATTTATCGCCGGGGGATGGCCAACCAGGAATTCCAGGGGATGGGTACAACCGCCAGTGTGCTCGCCTTGCTTCCGCAGGGGGCTTTCGTGGGGCACGTGGGTGATAGCCGTGTTTACCGGTTGCGAGATGGGTGCCTGGAGCAGTTAACGTTCGACCATAGCTTGCAGTGGGAAGTGCGCCGCAACCACCGGATCGACGAGGATTCGGACTTTGCCCGGATGATTCCCAAAAACGTGATCACTCGGTCACTCGGACCCAACAGCCAAGTCGATGTCGATATCGAGGGGCCATTTCCCCTCCAAAAAGGCGACCAATTCTTGATCTGCAGCGATGGACTGACGGGCCAGATCCCGGATGAAGAATTGGCTGAACTGATGCACGAGCTTGACCTGGAAGAGGGGGCTCAGTTGTTGGTCGATCTGGCCAATCTCCGCGGCGGGCCGGACAACATCACGTTGATCCTGGTTCGGGTATTGGATGAACGGGTGTTGTCCGAGCCCCACTCGTCATCCCCTGTCCGAGGTGCCCCTAAATCGGCTGGCTCATCCTGGATCGCGACCGTCGCCGCTCCGATCGCTGGCGTCTGTCTATTGTTTGCCATCCTGCTACAGTTCGCTGGCCAAGCGGTTGTCGCCGGGGTTCTAGCAGCGGCAGGGATCTCTGTTCTCATCGTTGCCGCGATCGGCTGGTTTCGTCGGCGGATGACCGCCCCAGGCTACGAAGCGGATGCGGACGAGAGTGTTGGCCAGGCCCCCTATGCGACATGTCGCTGCGACCGCGATGGCATGATGGCCAAGACCTTGTCGAATACGCTAGAAGAACTGCGCCAGGCGGCGCGGGACGAGAACTGGAGCGTTTCCTGGCAGGATATCGACGCTTGGCGCGATTCGGCTGACAAGCTGGCCGAGGCACGTCGATACCCGCAGGCGATCCGGCAATACGCCAAGGCCATCCGCCAGATGATGGCACAGCTTCGTAAACAGCCACGATGATTTTGAGACGATCGACAGAAGCTCCGGTGCCCGTCTTCCTGCTGATGACGGTCAACGAATGAGGCCAGCGGGGTCGATTCCACCAAGAAATACCTGACCGTGTGCTTAGGTCGTTTTTTGGTGTCAGCCGTTGACACTTGTCGAGTGACCGTTTATTCTCTAGTGGTTGTTTTTCCGAAGGATTTCCCATGGTAAGTGCCGCTACGACATCCCCACGATACCTCTGCGTCCCGGTAGACGCGGTGGCGATTCGTATTGTGATTCGTTGAAGGCATGGGCCCCAGGGGAAACCTTGATCGCAAGCGACCGAGAACAAGCCCTGAGGCCTGACAGGTAGGTCTCAGGGTTTTTTTGTGTTTTCTGCAGGTAGCCAAGATGCGAACGATCCAGATTTACGATACGACGCTCCGTGACGGCACCCAAGGCGAGGGGGTCAGTCTTTCACTGTACGACAAGCTGCAGATCACGCAGCGTCTGGACGAGATGGGTGTAGATTTTATCGAGGGCGGATACCCGTTATCCAACGAGAAGGATGTCGAGTATTTCGAGCGGGTGCGGCAGATGGATCTGCGTCATGCCAAGATCTGCGCCTTTGGGATGACTCGTCGTCGAGGCATTTCGGCGAGTGAAGATCCGGGGCTGCAAGCGTTGTTAGGCGCCCAGACGCCGATTTGCACCATCGTGGGCAAGACCTGGGATTTCCAAGTCACCGACGTTTTGCGTGTGTCGCTGGACGAAAATCTGGACATGATCGCCGATTCGATTCGGCTGTTGACCAATGCCGGCCGCCAGGTTTTCTACGATGCCGAGCATTTCTTCGATGGTTGGAAAGCCAACCCTGAGTATTCGGCGCGGACGATTCGCGCGGCTGCCGAAGCAGGGGCGACGCTGGTGGTGCTGTGCGACACCAATGGTGGAAGCTTGCCTGAAGAGATCGCTCAGATGACTCGCCAGGCGATCGAAGCGATCGCTCCGCTGGACGTGCCGGTCGGCATCCATTGCCACAATGATGGTGAACTGGCGGTTGCCAATTCCTTGGCGGCCGTCGATGCGGGCGCGGTGCAAGTCCAAGGGACGATCAACGGATTGGGCGAACGCTGCGGGAATGCCGATCTGATCTCGGTCATCTCCAATCTGGCGTTGAAGAAGGGCTATCAGGTACTGGAAGGTACGGGCTTGCAGCACCTGACCCAGGTCTCGCGTTACATCTACGAAACGGCCAATCTGAACCTGCGGAACAATCAGCCGTTCGTCGGGCTCAGCGCCTTTGCCCACAAAGGTGGCATGCACGTGCATGCCGTGCATCGCGCTTCGGCTTCCTACGAACACATCGATCCGGCGGTGGTCGGCAACGAGCGGCGTTTTCTGGTCAGCGAGCTGTCGGGCCGATCCAACATCGTGGCCATGACCGTCAAGCACAACCTGCGTCAGGACCGTGAATTGATGGACCGGATTCTGGCCGAAGTCGTACGGCTGGAGAACCGAGGTTATCAGTTCGAAGCGGCCGAGGCCTCGTTCGATCTGTTGGTCAAGCGGTGCATCGGCACCTTCACACCTCACTTTGAACTGCTGAAATACCATGTCGAGGTGGTGGCGGACCAAATGCGCGAGGTGTTGACCGAGGCGACGGTCAAATTGCGGGTGGGCCGGGAAACGCGGCACGAGGTGGCTGAGGGGGACGGCCCGGTCAACGCGCTGGATGCCGCACTGCGAAAAGCGCTGAACGGACGATACCCGAACCTGAATCAGATGCACCTGATGGATTACAAGGTGCGCGTGGTCAATTCGGAAGCGGGTACGGCAGCCCGCATCCGCGTGTTCATCGAGAGCCGCGATGACCAGGATCTCTGGGGAACGGTCGGCGTCAGTGAGAATATTATCGAGGCCAGTTGGTTGGCGCTGGTCGATGCCATCGAGTACAAACTGTACAAAGATCAGGTCCCGGTCCCGGCCGCCAGCCAAGACGATCAAGACTCGCCACCATCCGACAGTTCCGCCAACGAAACTTGAACGGGGATCCGCTTAACAATGTCGCAATCGTTCACTTCCGAATCACTGCCTAATCGCTTCGACTACAACGAGGCTCGTCAACGTCTGTACGTCTGGTGGGAAGAACAGGGATTCTTTCATGCCCAGCCGAATACCGGACGCCCGCCCTTTGTGATCGTGATCCCGCCGCCCAACGTTACCGGGGCACTGCATCTGGGACACGCCCTGAATAACTCGCTGCAGGATATCCTGATCCGCATGAAGCGGATGCAGGGGTACGAGACACTGTGGATGCCCGGTACCGATCACGCGGGAATCGCGACCCAAGCGGTGGTCGAACGTCGGTTGAAGGAGGAGGAGAATAAGACTCGGCATGACCTGGGCCGCGAGCAATTGGTCGAACGGATCTGGCAGTGGAAGTCGCAGTACGAGGCGCGGATTCTGAGCCAGTTGAAGCAGATGGGCTGCAGTTGCGATTGGCAACGCACTCGATTCACGCTGGATGATACTTGTGCTCGGGCCGTTCGCAGCACGTTCTTCGACCTGTTCTGCAAGGGCTTGATCTATCGCGGGAAACGGCTGGTGAACTGGGATACGTTCCTGCAGACGGCGGTCAGTGACGACGAGGTGTTTCACGAGGAGGTGAAAGGGAACTTCTGGCACTTCCGCTACCCGATCATCGATCCCCAGCCCGGCGAACCGACCCACGTAACGATTGCCACCACGCGTCCCGAAACGATGCTGGGCGATACGGCCGTGGCCGTTCACCCCGATCCGGCCGCCGCGCTGGTACTGAGCGAAAGGCTGTTGCTGGATAAACTGGAAAAAGCTCCCGCGCGGGAACGCGACGAGATCCAGCAACAGATCGACCAGATCCGCCAACGCCGCCAACAGATCCTTCCGGAACTGGAAAAGCTGCGCGATATGGCTCGCGACGGACGCCGGCTGCGTCTGCCGTTGTTGCATCGCGAGATCCCGTTGGTCATGGACCCGTGGGCCAAGCCCGAATTGGGCAGCGGTTGCGTGAAGATCACTCCGGCGCACGACGCGAACGACTACGAGGTCGGACGGCGACAGGATCTGCCCATGATCAATATCCTGAACCCCGACGGAACGCTGAACGCCAATGCCGGTCCGTATGAAGGGCTGAGTATCTCCGCGTCACGGAAGCAGGTCGTGGCCGATCTCCAGGCGGCGGGACTGGTGGTGGAAATCGAAGATCGTCTGATCGATCTGGCCCACTCGGATCGCAGCAAGACCCCGATCGAACCCTACCTGGCCGACCAGTGGTTCGTGAAGATGGACCAACTGGCCCAATCGGCCATGGACGCCGTCCGGGACGGCCGCGTTCGGATCCTGCCTTCGCGTTACACCAAAGGCTACTTGGATTGGCTGAGCGAAAAACGGGACTGGCCGGTCAGCCGCCAGTTGTGGTGGGGACATCAAATCCCGGTGTGGTCGATCACCGTGCCCGCCGATCAACTGGACGACCTGCGCGCCCGCATCGGCATTCCGGATTCGGTGAACGCCGACGGCCTGTTTCAACTGGTGGATCAACCCTGCGTGGCGGGCCAGATCACCCAGGGCCCCAACCCGGACGAGATCACGGTCTACGTCTGCGTCGCGCCGGGACACGAATCGCTGGAAAAACAATTGGAACAGGCCGGCTTGCAGCAGGAACAGGACGTGCTGGACACCTGGTTCAGTTCCGCTTTGTGGCCCCATTCGACCATGGGCTGGCCGGAGCGGACGGATGAATTGGATTGCTTCTATCCGACCAGCGTGCTGATCACCAGCCGTGACATCATCACGCTGTGGGTGGCCCGCATGGTGTTGATGGGCTTGAACAACATGGGCGAGGTGCCGTTCCGGGATGTGTTCATCCATCCGAAGATCCTGGACGGTTACGGCGAGACGATGTCCAAGAGCAAGGGCAACGGCATCGATCCGCTGGATGTGATCGATAAATTCGGTGCCGACGCGTTGCGTTTCGGCATGGCTCATTTGACCACCGAGACCCAGGATGTGCGGTTGCCGGTCCAGTTCGAATGCCCTCATTGTGACGCGCTGATCGACCAGACCAAGAAGAATCGCGAACTGGCTCGCATCTGTTGCCCGAAATGCGGCAAGGACTTCGGGACGCAGTGGGCGCGCAGCGAGGCCGATCAGGCCTTGCCTCGCGGCGCAGCGGTCAGCGAACGCTTCGAGGTAGCTCGGAATTTCTGCAACAAGCTCTGGAACGCCTCCCGTTTTGCACTGCTGCACCTGAACGGCTATCAGAGCGGGCCGGTTGTCGACGCGGATCTGGCGATCGAAGATCGTTGGATTCTCAGCCGTCTGGCAACGGTCACGCAGCAGGTCACCGAAGCGTTGGAGAGCTATCGTTATGCGGATGCCGCACGCTACCTGTACGATTTCGCGTGGGACGAATTCTGCAGCTTTTACGTGGAAATGCTGAAGAACCGCTTCCAGGACGAAAACCAGCGCCCCGCGGCCCAACGCATCCTGGCTCATACCCTGGACGTGCTGCTGCGTTTGCTGCACCCCATGATCCCGTTCATCACCGAAGAGGTCTGGCAACTGCTGGGACAGGTTGCCGCCCAGCGGGGACTGACCGAGCCTGCGGCGGCCAGCGCCAGCATCATGATCGCCGATTGGCCGGTCGCCGACACCTCGCTGCAGGACGCGGCGATCGAGGAGCGTTTCGCCAGCTTTCAAGCGGTGCTGGGCGCGCTGCGCGAGATCCGCAGCCGTCAGAACATCCCACCGAAAACTCCGGTGGAATTCAGCGTCCGCTGCGATCTGCAGACCAGCCAATTGCTGCAGCCCATGGCGGGTTACTTCGCCTCGATGGCCAACGCGACCGCCGTCGATTGGGGCGTCGACGTGCAACCGCCCTCGACCCACGCGGCCATCAGCCTGCCGAAAGCCGAAGTGTTCGTCGATCTGCGAAACTTTATCGATGTCGATGCCGAGATCGCTCGCAACCAGAAACTACTCGAAAAACTGGCCGGGCAGATCCAAGGCAAAGAAAAAAAGTTGGCCAACGCCAACTTCGTCGACCGGGCCCCGGCCGATGTTGTCAGCCGCGAACGCGACAGCCTACAGCAACTGCAGCAGCAACGCCGCACGATCGAGACCACTCTGGCCAAATTGCGAACCACAGGCGACGCCCCCACTACGTAACCGGTGATAGACGATCGCATGATCGCGAATTATACTTTTGGTTTGTGTATCTGTTTCGAGACAATTTTTAGCGAGACCTACCATGGCAAAAAACCCGAGTACCACCGAACCCAAGAAGAGCAAAACCGCAGTGATTATCGCTGCTCTCCAGGCGCATCCGGATAAGATGCCCAAGGAACTTGCCGAACTCCTGCAAGCCGAGGGTTGGGACATCAATGCTCAGAGGATCAGTACGATCAAGTCGAAGTTGAAGGCGGAACAAAAGATGTCGCCAACCGCTTCCACCGTAGCACCGAAAAAGGCACCGACCCCCAAAGCCGATGATGCCATCTCGTTCGATTCGCTGAAGAAGGCCAAACAGATGGCAGAGCAACTCGGTGGTATCCAGCAGGCCAAGGCAGCGATCGCGGCGCTGGCGGAACTGGTGGACTGATCGATCTTCGGCAAAGACACGCTGTGCCCAACCGCACGGCGGCGTGCGCCCCCCCGAAGGTCATGTCCAAAATCCGCTGCGGAAGCAACTGTACGAGGCGCCGCTGGGCGACCGTCAGAACGTCCAAATCACTATCCCGGATTACCGGCAGGTTACCTTGGATGTCTCGCGCGGCGGATCGTTCTATCTGCTGGACGAGTACACCGGAGAGGTAAGGATCGGCAAATGAATAAGTGTCGTGTTTCGAAAGAAGGGGGGCGCGAGTCGTTTTCGGAGAAAGCGTAGCGGACCATTCGCACGCTGCAGCCCCTCGAAAAGGGGACTGCTCTGGCCGGATGAGTGCACTCCCAGTGCGTTATGTAGTCGTTGCCTGCGGCATCGCGAATCAGGCCCCGGCCGAGCCGGTTCGGCGGACAATTGAGGAATCAACATGCTGTTGCCGGCACAATCCGACTTACTCCCCCATATTAGTCAAGGCGAAGCACTTACCATGCGGAATTAGACAAGCTGCCCCCGCGCTGCCACCAGCCAGCGTCCAGAACGATGCCAGCCTGATTCACTCAGCACCGTTCGAGAAATAACTGTCCGATGTCCCCTCGCCCCTTCGGTGAGAGGGCACGGTGAAAACTCGGAAAATACGGTGACGTACAGATTGCACTCGATCCAGGGCATCTTGCTCGGGCTCAAAGCCACGTCGCGCCCGTCCCGCGAGATGGCGATGAACTTCGCCGCCGGGAAGACCTCGCGGATGCGCCCCGCATGGCTGGGTGCTTAGACGGCGGCTGACAATGCCGCGCCGGGTCCGCAGCGGGTGGACATCAGCTTTCCTCTTCCCACACGGTGCGGTACGCCGATTGGTTTTCCAGGTATTCGACGACGCGTTGGTAGAAGGGATGGGTGCAGAGTGTGGCCGTGTCGCCGATCATCAGCAGTTTGCGGCGAGCGCGGGTCATGGCGACGTTCATGCGGCGAATGTCGCTCAAGAATCCAATCTCGCCGCCAGCGTTGCTGCGGACCAGCGAGATGACGACCGCTTCCTTTTCGCGGCCTTGAAATCCATCGACACTATCGATCTCCAACCCGGCGATCGGCAGCAGCTCGCGCAGCAACCGGACTTGAGCCCCGTAGGGTGCGATGACGGCCAGGTCGGCGGCGGCAAGTCCGGCGTCCAGCAGTTCCCGCACCTTGCGGGCGACCAGCGCGGCTTCCTCACGGTTCAACCGGCTCTCGCCGTCCGGTTCGACTTCTTCGTCGAACCCGGCGCCGGCCGTGTCGATGAACTCGATGGGCATCTCGGTCGCCGGCACCGCCCGCACGGCGTGCAGATCGGACAAGCGGTGCCCGCGCACTGACGGATCGGCCAGCAGCGTGTCGGTGTAGAATTCTCGCGAGGGAAACGCCATGATCGCCTCGTTCATGCGGTACTGGACGGTCAACTGCTGCGAGATGGATGCTCCGAACCTGGCCATCAGCCGTTCGAACAGACTGATCCCCAATCCCTGGGCGACGGCCTCGGGGCTGATCACCGTGGGCGGCAGTTGGCAGTGGTCGCCTGCCAGCACGACTCGGTCACAACGCAGCAACGGGATCCAGCAACCGGGCTCGACGCTCTGGCACGCTTCGTCGATCACGACCAGGTCGAAATACCGCGTGCCGAGGATTTCACTGTCCAATCCGGTCGTGGTGGCGCACAGCACGTCGGCGGTATCCAGCAGATGGGCGACCGCCTGGTTTTCCAAACGCCGCGCGTCGGCCAACAACGCGCGCGCTTCCTGGCGTGTCGCCTGCCGCGTGCCCGGCTCGGGCCTGGCCCGCGTGTAGCGCGCGGCCTGTCGGAACAGTCCCAACGCCTGTTTGACCAGCTTGCGCGCCAGCCGCACGTCCGGATGCGATTCGACCAGCAGATCCAGCGTATGCTCACGCAACTCGGGCAGCACGCGCGCCGGGTGGCCCAGTCGCACCACCCGTTCCCGAGCGGCGACCAGTCGCAGCAGCAGATTGTCCACGGCCATGTTGCTGGGCGCGCACGCCAGCACCCGCTCGCCGCGACGCACCGCGCGCCGGATCAACTCGATCACCGCCGTCGTCTTACCGGTCCCCGGCGGGCCGTGGATCAGCGCCACATCGCGCGCCGCCAGCGCCGTCCGCACGGCCTGCTGCTGGGCGGCGTTCAATCCCAGGTCCAGCGGCGGATCATCCGATTCAGCGGAAAACGCCGGTTCTTGCTCGCCGAGCAGCACATCGCGCAGTTTCGCCGTCCGGTCCCCACGGGCTGCGGCGGCCCGCTCGAGCGCCGAACGTTGCCGCTGAAAAGACACTTGATCCTCGCCCAGATCCAACCGCCACGTTGCGTGATCGCCGGGATCCTCCTCCGAATCGGCCATCGCCACGCCGATCGTCGATTCGTCCCGCCGGAACACCACCCCGCGCAGCGGCGCGCCGGGCCGCTTGGTTTCCGCTAACAGTACCACCGGGCTGCCCACGTCCAGCGTCGTCCAGGGCAGCGGCGCGCGGTTGCGTTTGCCCAGCGACCACAGCCGCCGTCCGCCCAATCCTGAATCCTCGTCGACCAACACCAGATCGATCAGCGTCGAGCCGGACCGTTCCGCATCGGCTGGCGACAGCCGCCGCGCCCGCTCGGCCGCCTGCCGCGCCTCGGCCGCGCCTTCCAACTCCAGCAGCCGCGTCAACCGCTGGAAGTGGTCCTCGCCCGCCGGGTTGCCGCCCCCTGCCCGCTCGACCCAAACCCGCACCGGTCGGTGGCCCAGCACCTGGCCGTCCAACACTCGCGCCAAACGGAACTGCCAACCCTCCGGCACCTCGACCGTCGCGCTCCCACCGCGCAGCTCGATCCGCCCAACCCGCCGACGGTCCAAGCCGCCTACTTTCTGCAGCAAGGCAAGCAGGTCCGACACCCGGATCGACCGCGGCACAGGTTCAAAATGGATCACTGGCATGACCGTCCTATTCCACCCGATGGCACTTGCTAGCTGCTGCGTTCCATCTTTTCGTCGTTGCCACCCCCGTGTCAAGGCTCCGAAGGCCTGTCACGAACGGGGACAGCCAGCTTTCGCGAACGGGGACAGCCAGCTTCGAACGGGGACAGCCAGCTTTTGATGGTTGCGTGGCGAAGGCTGGCGTGGTTGCCACATCGGTCGCGGCTGGCATTCGGATGAGGGGGGCATAGGCTATCGCTGGGAGGTGTCGCACGGAATTGTGCGGTGCTGGATTACGCCGTTCAGAAGGGATCTTGCCGCTGTGCGACCGCGGGGCATGATTTGCCCTGAGCCTTCGGACGTAGCTGCTGTGCAGCAAAGATCTGTTCCCGGGACCAGCATGTCACCGGCAGGCGTGGCGGATCATCCGGGGCAGCAGGGGCCGTCAGCCGTGGCGGCTGGCTACATCCAGCAGTCGACCGCCGGGGTTACGGAAACGATGCGAGCCGCGGCACCGGGCTGTTTCGCGAGCTACCGATGCCGGACTGCCCGCCACGCGGTGGAACAAACGTCCGAAGCCGGTTGCCAATTCGTACCACCCCTCCGGAACAATCCCCAGCCGCTGAAGAATCGGAGCCAAGTGC
>REEF01000704.1 GCA_007695205.1 Planctomycetaceae bacterium | reverse complement strand
GGGCGAAACCGACGAAGGTCGAGAAAACGCGATGACAGAACTCACGCTTATATTGGACGAGCAGACCGTGGACCGAGCGATGCGGGCCGCAAACCGCCGGGACTCGGATTTGGACGGACTCGTTCGGCGATACGTCGAACAACTTGCAGCGGAAGAAGAGTCGCGGTCTTCTGCGTTAGCGGAGCTTGAACGATCGTTTCGTGAACTGCGTCGTCCGATGGGCGGCGCCGATTGGACCACCCGCGAGGAATTGCATGAACGATAAGCGATTCTTCGACACGAACATTCTGTTTTACGCTTACGACACATCCGACCCGGGCAAACAAAGCACTGCCGAAGGTCTCATCCGCCAAGCGGCGGCTGACGCCAGCGGAGTCATCTCGACGCAGGTGCTGGGTGAGTTTTTTCATGCCACCGTGACACGCAAGGCGGTTCTCAACGCGCAGGAAGCAGCGCAGGCGATCCGCGCACTGGCCGGCCTGCAGGTTGTGGAAATCGACCTCCGACTGGTTCATGCGGCCATCGCCTATCATCGGCAGTACCAGCTTCGCTACTGGGACGCGCTGGTTCTGGCTGCAGCCAAGCGGGCGGCATGTGTCGAACTGCTCACCGAGGACTTCAACGACGGCCAGCACTATGATGGCGTGCGGTCGGCGTCATCGGCGGTCTGAGCATGGAGGTGCTGGTCGCCCTGTTCCTGATGCCCTGCCTGTACGTCATCTTCGCGCGGCGTGATCCGCCGGAATCACCCGCAAGTGCAGGCAAAGAACCGCTGATGAACGCGGATGAACGCGGATGAACGCGGATGAACGCGGATGGTTTCGAGTTCACTGCGACGAAGTCGCCCGAAGTCCGTCAAGTGCTCTTGGTGTCGCCGTTTCGTGCGCACATCGATCCCCGATGCGGGCGAGGGCGATCGGCGGGCGATTGCGGAGCTTGCCCGAAACTGCGGCCGGCAGGCGACGGAGCGGTACGAGTTGCAGACCAAGGTCCAGCGGCGTTTGCTGCAAGCGTTCGGTGAAGATGCTGCGGGAGCGGCGCGGGGTCGGTTGAATCAAAAGGCGCAGCAGTGGTGGACGCTGTCGCTGAACGAATTGGGCCAGGCCCTGAAGACCAGCTTCAAGTTACGGGCCAGCCCCTTCAAAGATCCGCGACTGGCCGACCAGCGGGAGCCGTAAGGATCGGCAAATGAATGACAGTCGCGTTTCGTGGAAGGGGTCGGGAGTCATTTTTGGATAAGCCGCTTTCCATGTGGTTAAACGTCGGCCGAAAACGACTCCCGACCCCGTTTCCCTGACGCGCGACCCGTTGAGCCGTCCGGCGACCAGTTCGATGGTGCGGTTGCCCAGCCGGATCAAATCGTCGTCGTGGGTGACGACCACGATCGTACGGCCTTGCCGGTTCTCGTCTTGCAGGAACTGCGCCAGAATGCGGCGGTTTTCACGGTCCAGATTGCCGGTCGGTTCGTCAGCCAAGAGGATTTCCGGTTCGACCACGATCGTACGAGCCATCGCGACGCGCTGCAGGGTGACGATCCATTCGTGTTTGGCTTGCGATATCAAAACTCGGAAAAAAACATGGCTGACATATCCTGGATCTCCGAAGACCCCCTCTTGTTGGAATCTATTGTGTGCCCTCAGCGGTTGAAAAGGCGATCTTATTGTTACATTGTTGGCCAATTTGCCAAGCACTGCAAGGCAAGAACGGGAGATTCTTTTTGCTAAAGTCGATACTTAGAGAACGAGCGGCACCATGTGTACTGATTATCCGCGAGCTGAGCGTTTCTTTGGGGGGAATCCGAGGGCCGTCTTTTCGCGCTAAGCACCCGGTCCGGAATTTCTTAGTGAGGTCGGCGGAAGCAAGGAGGTCTTCGAGTGTTTGGATGTCTGGGCGTGCTGCCGAGCTTGATCTTCGCTTGCGCCGGTTGCCATGTGGTGGCCGAGCCGGCACCCGAGCCGCTGTTGACGACCCAGGCTTCCGTGGCGTCCGAGCTGCCGTGTCCCCTGGTGGAGACATGCGGGGAACCGTCTTGCGGATTGGGCGGCCAGCGGATGCCATGCCGCTGGAACGATTGGCTAAAAGATCACCGGATGGGATGCTGGTCAGTCGATATCGGCGGCAGTCTGCGGCATCGTTTCGAACATCAGGATAACTTTCAAGTCCGGCGTTACGGCGACCCGGACGCGCCGACGGATACGTTCGTCTTACAGCGGTTTCGCCTGGAAGCCGATCTGCGGCACCAAGACGATTGGCGATTCTTCCTCCAAATGCAGGACGCTCGTCCCTTCGGCACGATTTTCAGCCCGGACGATTTTGCGTTGGCCACGCCTTACTGGAATCCCTTCGACTTGCGCCAAGCGTATCTGGAACGTCAGCCGGACGAAGATCGCCCGTTGGGAATGCAGGTTGGACGGCAGGTGATCTTTTACCGCGATACTCGTGTATGGGGTCCTGGGGAATGGGGCAACGTCGGTCGGTATTCGTGGGACGCTGCCCGGTTATTCCTAGAAACGCCAGCGGCGCGCATCGATCTGATCTACGCTCAACGAGTCTTGACGCTGCCCGACCGTTTCGACGTCGATCACTATCCGTTCCATGCCTACGGCGTCTATGCGAAGCTGAGCAATCTGCCGGTCCAGTTCGATTTGTTCTACATCGGCAAATCGACCTACGACAACGATACGATCCGGGCACTCGGTCAGCACGTGGTCGAAGACATCCACACACCAGGCTTTTACCTCGACGGGCGTTGGCGAGATCGCTGGGACTACGGCGCCACGTTCGCTCGTTCGATGGGATCACGCGAGGGCGCCACGGTGTCGGCTTACGGCGGGAACGTCCGCGTGGGCCATACCTTCGCCGAACCGTGGAAGCCGCGACTGGGTGTCCAATACTCGTTCGCCTCGGGCGACCCCAATCCTGGCAGCGGACGCGACCGTACGTTCGACGGTCTGTTCGGCGCCATCGACAGCATGTACGGCTGGATGAATATCTTTGCCTGGAAGAACCTGCGCGACTATCAGGCGACCTTCCGCGTCCAACCATCGGAGCGAGCCGAGATCATCTTAGACTGGCACTACTTCGAATTGGATCAGGCCCGCGATGCTTGGTACTACGGCAACGGTCGACCCCAGCGTTGGGACCCCACGGGGGCCTCAGGCCGCCAATTGGGCCACGAGATCGATCTGACCATGCACTACAAGGTCTCTGACCGACTGCGGCTACGAGCTGGCTATTCGCACTTTTTTCCAGGCACGTTCATCCGCCGCACCGGCACCAGCCCGCAAGCCGACTGGGTCCACTTGCAGACCATGTGGGAGTTTTGATCGCCCGTCAGGAACCGCGATCAAACTCGCCGATACTCACTCCATCTCCACGCACGTATTTGGGGTCAGGGCTTCATTAGCCATTAGTGTTGACAGGGCATGTTAATCCAGGTGTCCTGTCCCATGATGTGTCGACCTTTGCGGATTGAATACCCAGGTGCCCGCGATCACGTGATGTCGCGCGGCAACGAGCGGCGTCCGATTGTGCGAGATGATGTGGATCCCCGGTTACCACAATCCACGGAGAACCTTCGCCTGGACAACCTACAAAAGGTGCTTGGGGAATTCGGGCGGGAACGGAAGAAGCGCGAGCGGCCTGCTGCCTACCGTTAGTTCGTTTCCCCGGGGATCGGGAATTTGCGCCGCAACCAGTATCCGAGCCGTCTCCGCCCGTGCGCTACGGCATAGACTCGGATCAGGTCCGGCTCGACCGCTTCGTAGAACAACAGGTACGGGAAACGAGGCATCCGTTTCCAACGGAAGGGGCCGCGAAAAATGGTTCCCTGCAACGGGGCTTCGGCAATCTGCCTGACCGCGCGGTCCACCGCGTCGCGAAAACGCTCGGCTGTCGCCGGACTGCGACGGCAATACCAGGCACGTGCCTGGCGGTACTCACGCGCAGCGAGATGGTGAAACACGACGGTCGGTACCGTCGAGGACATTAGTGTTCCTCACGCAACATCGACCAGGGAATTTCACCTGCCGTCCCATGCTCGAAGTCCGCTCTGCGCCGTTCTAGCTCCGCAGCCAGGTCATCGTCGGCCAAGCCATCCGACTCCGGGGACAGGCGGTCCAATAACTGCTCAACGAGCAGGAATTGCTCCTCCTCCCGCAAGGACAACACGGCTCCGAGAATATCTTGGGTTGCGCTCATGTTCTCGATCTCCGTCACCAGTACGTTTGCCTTAGAAGCCGTAACAAAACCGCGTCGGTCTCGGAGATCCCGACGGCTTCCCAGCAGCCTGTGAAAAAAAGTGGCACGGTCGGTCCGCAATACCCGCTTAGATCTTTTGTATTATGAACGAACGGTCGCGCGAACGCAAGTGCGGCAGTTTGTAAAAAGGGGACGGGGGTCTTTTCTCAGGTCGAGTGCCTCTTCAAGGCTGTCCGGATATTCGACTCGCAGCCAGTGGCATAGATTAAACATCGCGCCAAGGTTAGGCCGATCGACCTTACGGGCGACGCGCACGGCGTCGCCAATCCTCTCGACCCAGTCGCCGACGTGCGGATACAGCACAACGCGCTGGCCCGTGGTGGCGGCCGAATCGGCAATTTCGCGCAGGACCGGCACCACCCGGTCGTCATACGAAGGGTCCGAACGCTTCCCGCCTCGAATCGTCAGGCTCAAGAGGACCTCGCGGCCTCGGAGCAATGCGACGGCGTCGTGTAACCCCGGATCGTATGTTACGGTGTCTGGACCGATGTCAACGTACGAATGGAGCCAAACCAGACGCATGCGAAGGCCATGGCGACCAAGACGAAGCAACTGACCAAGTGTGGCGGGCATTTCATGATCGTATTCCTCTCTGTGAAGATCAAAGTTCCCCGAGTTTGCCCCAGGCATTGTGTGGAAAGGAAGTTTTGCCCAGGCGGCGCAGGCATCTGAGCGGTCACTCGAATATGCTTACGAGTTTTTTTGCCTGCATCGCTTCGATGGTCCGCAGCACCGCCGTTTCGGCTGGAATGGCGGTTTCCGGCGGACAGTTAAGCGTCCCATGACCGCGTATCGCTTCCAGGAAGTTGGCAAGATGGTACTGGAAGGGCGATTGGTGCGTCATCGCGGGCAATTGGTACTGTTGAACTTGGCCCGTTTCGACGGTGACTGCTTGGCCGGAGCTATCGGTCGGCTCGCCAATGTCCTGCGGCGGTTCGACCTTAGCGGCAGGTTTCACCAGGTACTCATTTCTTACCCATTCGTCCCACGGGTCGGCCGACGGCTCGCGGAAGACGGTTGCCCACCTCGGATTCTCGGAGATACGGATGGATCCGGCCGTTCCGACCAGCAGCTCGTGGCTGCCGGCCGTTCCACTTGTGGTGGTCAGCACCTGGCAGGTTGCCTGCAGGGTGCGGTCGTTCAACGGATACTCGAAGATAGCCGTCGCATGGTCGTGGCATTCGCGGTCTTGGAAAAAGCCAGTGGAACCGGCGGCCAGAACCGTTCGCGGACTTGCTCCGAGCATGCGGTTCAGGACATCGATTTGGTGGACGGCCGTTGCGGCGAACGGCCCGGCGCTGTGCCGTCGGAACCATCGCCAGTTGCGGAACTCGTGCATGTTGGCGTAACCGTACCGCTGCAGATCGGCCTCGGCCATCGCCTGCCGGCGCGGCCAGCCTAATTCCCAAAGGTCTGATTGGTTCCATTGCGTGCTGGCTGCGGTGATGTCTTGGATCAGGTGAGCGTCTTGGATCAGGTTTTTTTCGACGTGCTGGTAGCGTGGGCTGCTCCGCCTCTGGTAGCCTACTTGCAGCAGCTTGCCGGTCTTACTGGCTGCGTCGGCCATGGCCTGCGCCGCGTCGAGCGTCGGCGCCATGGGGGCTTCGCAGTAGACGTGCAGGCCGGCGTTCAGGCAAGCGACGGTTTGCTCGCTGTGCGCGAAATCGGGGGTGGCCACAACGACAGCGTCAAGGTCCGGGGTCTTTTCGAGCATTTCGTGGTATTCGGCGAAACCTTCGGCTTCTTGATCGAACACTCTCAGGTAATCCACTGCCCCGTTCGACCGATAGGGCCACATGTCGCAGACCGCGCGAATCCGCACGCCGCCAAGGGCCAACAAGCAGTTGATCAGAACCCGTCCCTGCAACCCAACGCCGATGATACCAAGCTTCAATGGGGTTGCATCCTCCGCGTTGGCAGCCGTTTTTTCGGTGAGCAGCAGGCTGCCAAACCCGGCAGCCAGACTGCCGGAAACAAAGGTACGTCGTTGCATCGAGCATTCCTCGCGAATCATCCAGGATTATGGTTTCGAGTCGGTGCGTCTTGTATGGCGCCTTCGACATGCCAATGGCGGCAATAGCGTTCCCTTTCGCTGTGGGTCATGACCAGGAAGGCTGTCGAAAGCGCGTCGGCCCGAGCGCCGCGCGCTGCCCGGGCCCAAGCACGCAAGTGGCGGGTGGGCTGGTGCGAGCGCGGATCGACAATGTGCTGGCCCCGGACCCCAACACCGGAAGCGGCCAACGCCTCGCGCCGCAGCGCGACGGGTTGCGGCTCGGGTCCAAACCCAACCGTCCAACCTTGCTGGTTGGGCGGGGCGTCTAAGGCCAAGTGGGTGCTGGTACTGGCCGAAAGGCGAGCCGACAAAATATCCCATTCGTCTAGCACCGACGCCATGCAGTCCAAGGCAAACCCTTTTCCGATACCGCCCAGGTCAATCTGAACGCCCTCGGCCAGCTTCTGCACCATGCAGCCGGTCGGCGTCAGGCCAAGTCGCCGTGCCGGGTCGGACCCTGACGTGGAGGCGTAGGTGATGTCGAACGCCCCGGCGGTTTGCCGTTGAAGCTGCAGGGCTTCCTCCAGGCAGCGAAACGTCGGGAGCGACACGACCGCCGTCTCACCTGGCCGCAGCCGATTGATCCGCCACACGTCGCTGCCTTCAACGAAGCGGCTCAACTGGCGCTCCAGCAAGTCCAACTCGGCGAAAGCTGCCCCGACCGCGTGACGCGCGTAGCGGGCGTCGGGATGCACCACCTGGACGGTGAACGTCGTGGCCATCGCCTCGTGGAATAGCGTTTGCTGCTCGGATTGCGATGGTTGGGTCACATCAAGCCCTCCATGGCCGCCGGCGGTCCTGGGTCTCGGCAAACGTCCTTTCTGCGATGCGCACATCCTGGGCGATCTCAAAGTCGAACATGCCGGCCAGGATGAAGTCGGCCCCGCCGGCGAACGCGTACCGGAACGCGTCCTCTGGCGGGATGGCGCCGGCCGCCATCACCTTGAAGGCGATCCAGGGCTTCTCCACCGTCTTCATCAGCTCGACGGTCTCGTCCGGCAGGCCGCACCAGTAGCCGGGAAACTCGCGGTAGTCGTCGGCGGTTTCGCCCGGTTTGGGTCCCGTCTGATAATTGTGGTGGTGCAAGGTCTTGATGTAATAATCGCCGCGGATCTTGTTCGCCTCGCATTGGCGGATCACATCGAGTAGGTGCGCCCCGATGCCACATGACACGCCGTTCGCCTTGACCATATCGACCGCTTTACCCAGCAGATCGATGCCCTGGGGGCCGGTCATGCGGTCGGCGTGAACGCCCCAAATGTAGATAGAATCGACGCCGTCATCGACCATTCTCATGACGTGTTCGCCATACTTGACCAAATCGGGCTCGATGGGCGTGGTTGGGCAGATGATCCACTGCATCTTCCCGCCTCGGCGCCGGTGTTCCTGGAGGACGCGCAGCGCCGCGTCGACCGTGTGGATCACCAGCGTGTTCACGCCATGTTCCTCGGCCAAGGCCAGGGTTTCGAGGATCTTTTCCGGCGTGTTGTAGTGCGCGGTCAGGTTATACACGTACCGCAGATCGCGGCTGTGGGTATAGTGGGTCAGCAGGTTGCCGCCCAGCAGCAACCGGCTCACTTCCATGTCGCCCAACTTCCCCTTCAACAAGATTTTCTGAGTCTCTGGCGTGCTGGCGGCAGCCGAGCCCAAAGCAAGAGCCGCTCCGGTCGAAGCCAGTGTCGATTCTTTGACAAACGTGCGTCGCGAGATTGGCGATACCATGAGAGGTCTCCAGGTTGCTGTGATTGTTTTTGCCCGGCCACCGAGCCTGAATCGCATCAGGCCAACGAAACCATCATACGCGCCTGCGGCCGATTTGAGCAAGGGGCTTCCAAAAGCACTGTCATGGAGGAATACGCACTCCGAGAACCCGACGGTGTTCCGGTTCAACTAGGCTTATGCGAGCAAGTGAGCTGGGCACGCACGATGAGCGTTCCGCTTGGTTGGCAGCGAAAAAGAACGCTCAAAAGAAATCCCGCCGGTCGGGTCCGGCGCTGGGTCTTAGAGGAACTCGCTCTTCGAGCACCAATCCAGGTCGCACCGCGGTTCGGGCCATCCGCCGCCGATTTCTGGGCGCTGACGGCGGACCGGTCGATCAGGCGTTAAAGGGGCGAAATGAACAAGGAAGTCGAGCGGATTCGGACGTCCATCGCCAGCAGCCGGCCTTACGGGAGCGAAGAGAGAGAAAACCGGCAGTGGGCATTGCGAACCCTAATGGGACCTGAGTTCTAACCTTTCCCGCTCCCGTTGCTGGCCCTGGTCCTGGGCTTGGAGCAACTGCTGCCCAACCGTTTCTGCCGTCGCACGGAGTAGCATGGTCCCCATCTGGGCGAACATGTTGCGGTGCGGTATGCTCCAAACACTACAAAGGAAACCAATTGTCCCCTGGGAAACATGGTGTGACACTGGCTGAGTTGCTACCTGCGGTCCAGGTGTTGCCCACCGCAGATAAAATTAGACTGATTCGCATCTTGGCAGAGGAGCTGGATCAGGCCGAGGATATTTCACCGCTCGTCGCGTACAAGGCCTACGAGTTGCCGACGCCCTACGGCACGGTGGGAGCGGCAAAGGTGTTGTTGCAGGCCCTTCAGACTGCCGACGCCAATCCAGAGTGACGCCGATGCGATTCAGGTACTCCACGAGCGATCTCACGCAACACGAATCGGACAGTCTGCCGTGGCTGCCCGTCGTGCTTCGCGTCGGCACGCGGGCGGTCGAGGCGATTGGTATGGTGGATAGCGGTGCCACGGTCAATGTCTTGCCATTCGAGTTAGGCGTGGAACTCGGCGCGGAGTGGGATGATCGCAAGGCGATTTTGCAGGTCTCCGAAAGCCGCTCACGTCTCGAATTCGACATCCGGCCCAAATCGCCCACTTGAGAAGTCCATTGGTTCTCCTGGATGTTTTTGCGACGTTGATGGGGTCAGGCCTTGTGCTCGGTGTTCAGGTGTCAACACCATGATGGCACAATTTCATTGGACCTTGCTTCCATTTGCATTTTTGGCTAAGATTGCAACTAGCGATGCAGTTGGCCGTGCGGTTCCGCGCCGCACGATCGTGACCGGACGTTGGCAGAGGAAAGGAGCGGACATGAGCGGTGGTTACTACATGGGGATTCCCCGCGAAAGGATTCCTTGGGCTCCGACAGTTCGGCAGGAAGTATGCAGCGGTTGTCAATCGTGTGTGGAAACGTGTCCGAACGATGTGCTGGCATTCGATGAACAAAAGAGCCACGCGATCGTCGTCAAACCGCTGGTTTGCGTCGTACTGTGCGACAAGTGCGCCCAGTTTTGCCCCGAAGACGCGATCATCTTTCCCGACAGGATCGAGTTTCGCAAGCAGTTGCTGCAACTGGCTCGCGATTCTCGGCAAACACCAAGTCCAGCCTGAGAAGATCCAACGAGACCCACACGCGGATCCGCGGGCGGTAGCCCACTACACCATGGACACCAGTCGCACACGGTTGACTGGACTGATTTTTTTGACTATATTTCGTTAAATGGCGAAATATAAAGTTTTCGTCGTTCCTCTCGCAGGCTGGACCGCGCGGGCGGTCGTTAGCACCGTTCGAGAGATAACTGACGCACTTTCGGCCCCCTCACCCTGCCCTCTCCCCGGAGGGGCGAGGGGACATCGGACAGTTATTTCTCGAACGGTGCTAACTTCGTCTCACTGGCCTTTCCTGCCACCAACCACAAAGGAGGCATATCATGTTTAGCCGCGCACTGGTAGCAACCGATCTTTCGGACAAATCGGAGCGTGCTGTCTGCACCTTGGGAGGACTCCAGGCATTGGGGACTCGTGAAGCATTGCTGGTCCATTGCTTGAACATCCGAGACGTGGGCGGGCTGGGGAACCGGATGATGGAATTGGCCGAACCATCGTTCGAGCGTCAGAAGCGGCTGCTGGCCGATCTGGGCTTTCGCACCGACGGACGGATGGTTCTGGGCTTGCCGCATATCGAGATCAACCGAATCGCCGCCGAGGAGGATTACTCGCTGATCGTGGTCGGATCGGAAGCCCGATCCGCTTTGGGCGAGGTGTTTCTCGGCGGAGTGGCAACAGCGGTCGCCCACAGCGCTTCGCGGCCGGTGCTGATCCTGCGAGTGCCGCGGCCGCACGAGGACGAGCCGCGTTCCTGCGAGCAGGTTCCGTGCGACCTGTTGGAGCACGTCCTGTACCCCACCGACTTTTCGGACAATGCCGAGGCAGCGTTCCGCTACGTGGAGAAACTGGCCGAATGCGGGGCCCGGCGAGTTACGCTGCTGCACGTGCAGAACAAGCCGCATTTGGAGCGGCATCTCAGCGACCGCTTGGACGAGTTCAATCAGATCGACCGCGGACGCTTGGAGCGGCTTCAAGAGCATCTGACTCAGCACGAGGCTGGCGACGTGCTGATCGAGTTGCCGCTCGGTCACCCCAAGCAAGAGATTCTCGCCCGAGCCCAAGGCGATGTGTCGCTGGTCGTGATGGGCAGCCAAGGCCGGGGGTATTTCGGCGACTTGCTGCTGGGCGGAGTCAGCCACGCCGTGGCTCGCCAATCCGAGGCCCCCGTGCTGTTGATCCCGCTGCCTCGCTGAGCCGAGCGAGTGAGGTCCCAGCGAGTTGAAGCAGCCACCAAACGGGGGTCGGGATTCGTTTTCGGGTAACGATCGGCCATATGGAAAGACGCTTGCCCGAAAACGACTCCCGACCCCTGCCCGACTTGCGTCCCAAGCCGCGTCACAGCCGCAGATAATTGAGGCACGAAAGGCAGTTCGGATGGTCAGCAACAACGCCACAATCCTGCAGAAAGAATACGGATGTCTTGATCCTGCGGCTGAAACCGACCGAACAGGGCGGCCCGGTTTTTCGGCGCCGCCCGGTGCTGACAAGTGGTCCGCCGGGCGCCCGTCCCCGTCCTGCTGGTGCCGGCGAAGCGCTAAACACGATTATGCCTCAGCCGCAAGGCGCTAGCGCTCGGTCGCCCCGACCATTCTTCCGGACTCCATTTCCAGAACATGATGCGCGTACTCGGCCGCGTCGGCGTGGTGGGTGACCATCAGCACCGTGCCGCCGCCTT
>REEF01000987.1 GCA_007695205.1 Planctomycetaceae bacterium | reverse complement strand
TTGAAATCGGCAGCCCCCCCGCCGGACCGCTTGGCCATCGCAAGTTACGTGGACGAAAACTTCGCAGACACTGCCGAACCGTTGACCAACGTCCGCTACGTCAACCTTCGCGGCTTCTTGTCGGGTGCTTAACCCCAACGTTGCATAACGCTCCCTCGTAGGACGGATTGGCAATCCGTCCTACTTTTTATGCAACCATGGGCTTAAGTTGTCGGGCAAGACCTGACGCCAGGACTGCCCCCTGGTCTTGAGTGCCGGGGATGGTAAACTTCGGTGGAAGAGGGTGATCCAAAACGCTAGCAAGAAGAGGAGAGGTCGACGTGAGGTTATCGGAAAACGTTTTGCATCGGATCGCCTGGGCGGTAATGCTTGGCAGCGTGGCATTTTGCACGGTGGCAATTTCTTCCGACGGTTGGGCTCAAGACGCCGAGCGGCCGAATGTGTTGTTGATCCTGGTCGATGACTTGAAGCCCGCGCTGGGTTGTTACGACGATCCGGTCGCCCAGACGCCTCATCTGGATGCCCTGGCCAAACGCGGGATGCGTTTCGATCTGGCTTACTGCAATCAAGCCGTTTGTGCACCGTCCCGCTTCACGCTGATGCTGGGCTCGCATTCGACCTCGACAGGACTGTACGGACTCGGCAGCCAGTTGCGCGACGTGGTCCCCCAGGCGGTGACGATGCCGCAGTACTTCGCTGGGCACGGTTACCGGACCCAGTCGTTGGGCAAGGTGTACCATATCGGGCACGGAAACTACGGCGATCCTCCATCGTTCTGCGTGCCGCACTTCCACGACAAGGTGATCGAGTATCTCGATCCGGCAAGTACCGAAGGTGGGCAATTGACCCGCGAAGAGGCGCTTTTCACCAACCAGCAATTGGACCGTATCCGGTCCTTGCCTCGCGGTGCCGCGTTCGAGTGGCCGGAGGCCGAGGACGACGATTATGCCGACGGTCGAGTGGCAGCGGAGACGGTCCGACGACTGCAAGCGGCCGCGCAGCGCCGCGCCCGGGACGCTACCCCGTTCTTCATCGCAGCAGGATTCGTGCGCCCCCACCTGCCATTCAGCGCGCCGAAACGCTACTGGGATCTGTACGATCCGGCAACGCTGCCGATGCCCGAGTTCGAAGAATTGCCCGCCGGCGCTCCGGCCGTCGCCGGCAAGCGTGGCGGCGAGATCGTGGCCTATGCCCCGGTCCCGGAAAAAGGCCCGATTCCCGAACCGCTCCAGCGTCAGTTGATCCACGGCTACTACGCCAGCACCAGTTACGTCGACGCTCAGATCGGCCGATTGATCGACGAACTCGATCGGCTCGAGTTGGCCGAGAAGACGATCGTCGTGATGTGGGGCGATCACGGCTTCCATCTGGGCGATTTGGGAATCTGGACCAAGCATACGAATTACGAACAGGCCAACCGGATTCCCTTGCTGGTGGTCGCACCGGGAGTGACCCAGCCGGGATCGTCCACCCGGCAATTGGCCGAGAGTGTCGACGTATTTCCGACACTTGCTGAATTGGCGGGGCTTCCGGCGCCAGTCGTGCCGCAGCCGATCGATGGGGTCAGCCTGGTGCCGGTACTGAAATCGGCCGAGGCCCGTGTGCGGGACCACGCTTACCATGTGTATCCCAAACAAAAGCTCGGACGCGCGATCCGTACCGAACGCTATCGGTTGGTCGAGTGGAAAGTAATCGGCGAACCTTCGGAGTCTGCCGAGTACGAGTTGTATGACTACCAAACCGATCCGCTCGAAACGAAGAACCTGGCGGCGGAGCATCCCGCGATCGTGGCCGACCTTCGGAAGAAACTGGCCGCCTACCCCGAACCCGTGGCTCCACAGCCCAGACGTCGCTAGACGAGTGTCTTTACCAGCAATGCAAAGCTGCAAGGATATTCAGTAGGCCAGACGCAATTCCGACCTACGTGCTGTTGTCGGTCTCGGAGGTGCCCATGCGCTGGGCTTTGGCTAGGATCAGGGGTCGAGCTTCGTCCATGTAGTCCTTGACATCCGCATAGCGGAGCGTGCGGCCGGCGAAATCACGCGTCCGGATCGCACCCCGATTCGTACAACCGGATCAGCGAATTCTCCCATGCCCGGGCGATACAATCCCCCCCTCGACAGCCAACACAGGAATGCCAGGCATTGAATCTCCTTTGCTTTCAACAGGCTCCGCAACCGCCTATTCCCAACAGGAAACATCCTAGCCGACGATTCTGGACACCGTCACCGCAATCCGCAACCCCCAGGTCAAGAACCGTCCAGGATTTCAACGGACCCGGTTTCGCCGTTGACTCGGACCATCTGGCCCTCCTGCAACTGGCTGGTGGCGTTGACCACGCCGGCGACTGCCGGTACGCCGTACTCGCGAGCCACTACCGACCCGTGCGAAATCGGCCCACCGGTTTCCATGATCAGGGCGCCCAACTTCAGGAACAGTGGCGTCCAAGCTGGATTCGTGCCCGTTGCCACCAGGATGTCACCCTTCTCCAGACGGTCACCTTCCTCTGGATGCAATAGTACCTTCACGGGGCCTTCATGCACGCCTGGGGATACCGGGATGCCTCGCAGGCCCCCCTCTTCGCCATCGCTGGCGGCGGCGTATAGGCTTTCGCCGGTGCTCGTGATCAGCCGGGGTGCAGTTCTGAGCTGGTCCAGCCGGAACTCCTCCCGAATACGACCAACATAAGATGCAAGTTCTTCGCCGGATCGGATCCGGGCCATGTCCACGAAGAACACGTCTTCGGGCCTGTCCAGCCTTCCCTGCGTCACCAACGCTGCACCGACCGCCAGCAACTGCTCCCGGTAGACGGTCATGGCGTGGCGAAGATAGAACTTGGACAGCTCTCGCACGCCGAACATGGCTCGGAAATCCCGCAGCAGCCGCTCCAGCTTTTTGGCCTGCCGACTGTGTCCGGAGCGGACCAGATTGTCACGAAGGCGAACGATGGTGGCCTCGGCCTCGCTGCGCGCGTCTTCGAACCGCTGGAGTGCCTCGCGGTAGGTACCAGCTTCGAGGTAGCCGTTCACCAGGTCCACGACGTAGGAAGGGTCTTCGCTCCAGGACGGAACTCCCACATCTAACTCGACGGAGTTCCGGTGGCCATAGCGAGCCAGGAACTCTTGCACCTCGGGCGCGTCGGCCGCGGCCTTCGTTGCCCGGGCGTCCAGGGCTCGGGCAACTTCGAGGATCGCCAAACCCATCTCCGTGGTGACGGAGTGGGGCACCGCCTTTTCCACCGGCTCGAGATCCGAGGGATCGCCGCCGCAAGCCGCCAGGATCTTGCGGGCTCGCTTTATGTAGGTGGAGGATGCCGACACGTAGAACACTATCTCGAAACCGCCGGTAAAGACCTCGCCGATGGTGCTCTGAATAAAGGCCAGTCGCTCCTCGACCGTGGCAAGTCGTCGGCTGTCCTCCCGCAACCGCCGAATCATGGATTCCCCACGTTCCTGCGCTTTCTCACGCCCCCGATCCGCCGACCATTTCCCGACCCCAACCTTCAACACGGCCCCCATCAGGTAGCGGAATAACCGGAAGTTCAGGCACCGGAGGAGTGTTGGGCCTCGACGAGAGGTGATCTCGCCCCGGTTCCGCTCCAGCCACTGGACCAGGGCCCGGGTGGTGACCGGGTCCTTGTCGTTGTCGTTCTCCGTCAGTCGGCGCCAGCGTCTAGGATCGCGCAGCATCTCGGTAAGGTCCACGAAGATCCTGCCGCCGATGTTCTGGAACCACCACAGGGTTTCCTCCGCTTCCGGGTCCTTCCGTCCTAACCTGCGGATCAGATCCTTCGCCATCTCTCGGATCAGGTCAACCCCCATGGGAGTAAACGGCTCCGGCATCGCTTGGGAATAGAGGTTCACGTTCATATGCACCCTCAAGCCGTCCCTGCCCGGTCGGGGTTCCGGCATGGGATAAAGGGCCGTGATGGGCCGTGATTGCACCAGATGGAACTCACCGGCAAAGAAGGCCCATTCGATATCCTGCGGGGTACCAAAATGGCCCTCTGCCTGAAGGGCCAACCTTGCCAGTGCCTGTACCTCTCCGGTGTCTAACGTAGACGTCTCTATCTGTTCCGCAGGGACCGAGACCAGGCGGATGCCGCCGTCCTCTCGGATCGTCATGACCTCCTTACGAGCAACGAAGGATTCCAGCACAGCCCCGTCTGCCTTACTCACCACCCACTGGTCCGGTGTCACCTCACCGCCGACGATGGCCTCCCCGAGCCCCCAGGATGCGTTCAGGAGGAGCTGGTCTCGCCGTCCGTTCACCGGATTGGCGGTGAACAGGATCCCTGACTTCTCCGCTGGGATCAGCCGCTGCACCAGCACGCCGTGCGCCAGATCACGGTTTCCGATCCCGTGCTTCCGCCGATAGGTGACCGCTCGATCGTTCCACAGAGAGGCCCAGCACTCCCTCACGGCCTTCATTAGCTCGGCTTCGCCCCGCACGTTCAAGAACGAGGAGTACTGTCCGGCAAACGATGCACCGGGAAGATCCTCCGCATTCGCCGATGAACGCACCGCCGTCACAGGACGTCCCAGACGCTTGTAGGCCTCGAGAATCTCGTTTTCCAACTCCAGCGGCATGGCACCGTTCAGGAAGAGATCGCGGGCTTCACTCGAAATCGCGCCGTCCGTCCCGTCCATGGCCGCTTGGTCTAGCCTTCCGCGGAGACAGCCGTCAGGATCGTTGACGGCAAAGCACCTCCGGTACGCTTCCGTCAGAACAACGAAGCCTCCTGGCACCGGCAATCCCGCTTTGAGCATCTCTCCAAGATTGGCCGCCTTACCGCCTGCTCGATCAAGCTGGTTCGCTTCCACGCTGGCCAGGTCCTGCACATATTGTCCGGTTGTCGTTTTGGTCATGGCAAACCATTTTTTTCGGACCAAAGTACTCTTTCGTCTCGAACATGTTCGAACGTCCCTGCCATCGCCGCTCACCGATCCGTCGCTGAACGGCCTGCTGCCGGGATCCCCTACTCACCGAATCCACTCGGCACTTTCTCCACCAGTTCCCGATGCACCACGCTCCCACGCCGCGGAACCACGCGAGGCACCGCGCGTCCCGGCCCGGTCCAGACCAGTGCCATGTGCGGGCGGCGGTAGTGCGGGGCAACTTCGATGTGCCGTCCCACGTTCCAGCCGATCTTACCGCGGCGGTGAGCTTTATCCACGTACCGGTCATCGCCGCTGGCTTCGAACTTGTTCCGGTCCTTGGACAGCACATCCGGTTCGATCACCGATCGGTCGTTTTCCAGCAGGCACAACGAACAGCACAGACGCACGCAGTCGGTCAGGATCGCTTCCGGGATCTGCACGCCATCTTCCGCCGAGATGCCGATGCCCAGGCTGGCCAGCGATTGCTCGACGGTCAGGCCGTCGCGTCGTGGGAAATTGCGGTACGTGTAGATCGGCACCGCGAACGGTCCGTTCTCTGTCTCGCCGATGTCGATCAGGATCGACAGTCCCCGCCCTTCGTTGATCTCCGACAGCAACATGCTACGGACCTCGAAACGCTGGTTCTCCCAGTAGAACTCCAACGGATTGTGCTGCTTGGGCAGCCGGATGCACAGCGCCGGCAGGGGCAACTGGATCAGGCCCGAATCCAGGTCCAGGTTCAGCCGCGTCAACATGGGCACGATGCTGGGCCAGACGTTGTAGTATGGCTTGCGAGCTTCCTCCCAGGTGCGTTCGCTGTTCAACTGCTGGAAGAACTGCGGGGAGTCCCGTGCGACGGCTTCGGCGGTCGCCATCGCGTAGAACTCTTCGGTCGATTTGACCAGATTTAATCTGCTACAGGCTTCGCGGTTGGTGGTAAAGGTGTAGAAGTCCATGATTGCTACCTGGCTACTTGGGTCGCAAAGCGGTGGTCCCATCCTCTGCGACCGGGTACACGGCCTGGTGATTCTCCAACGCAGCGATCAGCCCTTGCATCATCCGATCCAATTGTTCGGGATGCGTAAGGCTCAGGTCGCGTTGCTCGAACGGATCGTCGCCCAGATGGAACAGCTCGTAGTGCCGGTGGTTGGAGACCTTGCTGGGCACGTAATGGTAAACGACTTTCCAAGGCCCTTCGCGGTAGACCGTAAAGTATTCGCTACGATGTGGACCGTGCGGGTAGTG
Organism: Planctomycetaceae bacterium; assembly: GCA_007695205.1. GTDB lineage: Bacteria > Planctomycetota > Planctomycetia > Pirellulales > Pirellulaceae > SKKK01. Next base: position 5,263 of record REEF01000987.1, on the reverse strand, counting down.
CATCAAGAAGGTGTCTTTGCGTTGGCTGTCCGGTTGACCGGTCAGCAGCGTGTCCAGTCGTTGGCCGTCGACCACATGATCCGGCGGTGTTTCGATTCCCGCCAGGCTCAGGATGGTTGGAAACAGGTCGCAAACATCGGCCATCTGGCTCTGAATTGCGCCCGTAGCGATGGGCAGACGCTGCTGGGCCGGATGATCCGGGCTGGGCGTTGCCCAGGCGACGATCAGCGGTGTGCGCATGCCGCCTTCGTAATGGGCGCCTTTCTTGCCGCGCAGCGGGGCCGCGCACGCGACTTCGTGCTGATGGCCCAGCGGTGCGTCCGTGCCGTTGTCGCCCAAGAAGAAAATCACGGTATTGTCTGCGACCCCCAACTGCTGGAGAGTGTCCAACACATCGCCCAACGATTTGTCCATGCCTTCGATCAGCGTGGCGAACGCCTGGGCTGCCGGCGGTTTGCCGGAATCCTTGTAATGAGCGGCGAAACGCGGATCGCTTTGGAATGGTGAATGGACGGCATAGTGCGACAGATGCAAAAAAAACGGTTTACCATCCCGCACGGCATCGCGAACGATGGCGTTGGCTTCGATCGTACATGCCTCGGTCAGATGAGTATCGGTCCCATGATACTTTTCCAGGTGCGGCACGGCGTGGGACGCCCGTTTGGTGCCCAGCCCATAATTGTCTTGGCCATAGTAGCTGCCCGGCGCACCGAACGAGGCACCGGCCACGTTGATATCGAAACCCAGATTGGCTGGATCGGCGCCCAGTGAATCACGCGGCCCAAAATGAGCTTTGCCCACATGCATGGTCCGATATCCGGCCGACTGCAGCAGTCCGGCCAGCGTGATATCGCCCGGCTGGAGTCCCCGCCAGTTCCACTCCGGGGCGCCTTGAGGTCCGGCGTTGTCACGGTCCGGGTTGATCCAGTTCGTGGTGCGATGCCGCGCGGCGTTCTGGCCGGTCATGATGGACACGCGGGTGGGCGAACAAACACTCATCGCCGAAAAATTGTTGAAGCGAATCCCCTGCGCTGCCAGCCGTTCCATGTTGGGTGTCCGATAGAAATCGTTCAACGGGTAACGTTGGGGCCGACCTTGGTCATCCGTCAAAAACGGCACCGAAGTGTCCATGATGCCCATGTCGTCGACCAGAAAGACGACGATGTTGGGTAGCGAATCATCACCGGAATCTGGCGTGGCAAAGGCGGTAGACCGGGTGATACCGATCGTCACCATCGCCAGAATCAGCGCATGAGCGATGGGGAACATCCGAAAACCAAAGGCCCCGGCGCTGGCCGGGGAAAGTGGGATTGTTCGAGACGTTTGCATGATCGAGTGGTCTCCATGGCTGGCAGGAGTCGGGTCAAAACGAAGCTTTGTCTAAAAAGGGGTCTGACCCTTTGGAGGGCACGCTGAAAACTCGGGAAATACGGTGTGCCCGGAGAGGGTCAGACCCCTTTTCAGACAAAGCCTAGACTCAGTATACTCCACCCGCCTCGACACTCAACCAGGTAAGAAAAGGTGCCCCCAGCCTTTTTGGGAACGGAATTTGGGGATCAGATCCCGTATTTGCGCATCAGGGCGTGCAGGTTGGTGCGTTGGATGCCGATTTCTTCGGCGGCCCGGCTGACGTTGCCGTCGAAGCGGCGGAGGGTTTCGGTCAGAAAGCGACGCTCCAGGTCTTCGACGACCGAGTCCCGTACCTGCTGCTTGAGCTTCTTGAAGTCCTCCCAGGACTGCGGCAGTTGCGTGACGGACGCCACAGGGGATGCGTGGCGGATCTCCGGCGGCAGGTGGCGGAGTTCGATCCGCTCGCCCTCGCACAGGATGGCCATCCGTTCGACGATGTTCCGCAGCTCGCGAACGTTACCCGGCCAGCCATGGCTTTCCATCTGCGCCATGGCTTCTTGGGTAAAGCCTTTCACCGGTGTGTCCAGCTTCTTGCAGAACCGATCGAGGAACACGCCGGCCAGCAACGGGATATCGCCGTGCCGCTCGCGCAACGGCGGCAAGTAGACCGGGACCACGTTCAAGCGGTAGTACAGGTCCTCGCGGAACGAGCCCTCGCGGACCAATTCCTGCAAATCGCGATTGGTGGCGGCGATCAGACGGATGTCGATCTCTCGCTCGGCCGTGTCGCCCACCTTGCGTACGCGTTTGCTCTCCAGCACACGCAGCAATTTGCCTTGGATCTCCATCGTCAAGTTGGCGACTTCGTCCAGAAACAGGGTGCCCTTCGTCGCCGCTTCGAACAGGCCCTGCTTGGCAGCAATGGCTCCGGAGAACGAGCCTTTCACGTGGCCGAATAACTCGCTTTCCAGCAGCGTGGGGGCCAGCGCGCTGCAATCACAGGCCAGCAGCGGTCCGTCCTTGCGGCGGCTGAGTCGATGAAGGGCGCGGACCAGCATCTCCTTGCCGGTGCCGCTTTCTCCGGTGACCAGGACCGTGCCATCGGTCGGAGCCACTCGTTTGATCAGTCCGAAGACGTGTTCCATCGCCCGGCTCTCACCGATAATCCCCTCGAATCCCCGGTTGAGTTCCAGTTCCTGGCGCAGGGCCGCGTTTTCACGGATCAGCGTCGAGTGCTCCCAGACTTTCGCGAGCACCATTTTCAACTGGTCCGGCGAAAACGGCTTGCTCAAATAGTCGGCCGCCCCCTGCTTGATGGCCTGCACGGCATTTTCGACGGTCGAATGCCCTGTGATGATCACGACTTCCGAAGAGACGTCGGCGGCTTTGATCTGGGCCAGCAGATCCAGTCCGTGGGCTCCGGGCAGCATCAGGTCCAAGAAGATCACGTCGTAGCCGCCTGACAACGCGACCTGAAGACCGGCGTGCGGATCTTGGTAGACATCGATCGCATGCCCGCCAGGGGCCAGCGTCCGCTTGATGCTCAAGCCGACCACGGCTTCATCGTCGATGACCAGAATACGGTGTCGCATAGGGATTCTCTCACGTTGACTTCACTCTGCCGTCGCCAGGAACGGGTGCTCGCGGGGAACCGATTCCGCTGTCGCCACGACGGGCTCTTGACCCAGAGCGGGGAAAATCAGGATCACCGTGGTGCCGCGCCTCGGTTGACTATCAAATTCGATCATGCCGCCGTGCTGCCGTACGATGCCATAGCTGACGCTCAATCCCAAGCCCGTGCCCTTGCCGACGGGCTTGGTCGTGAAGAAGGGGTCGAACACGCGTTCAAGATGTTCCGGGGCGATGCCGCCGCCGGTGTCTTCAAGTATCACCATCACCCCGCGTTGCTGGCTGCGCGTGCGGACCGTCAGCGTGCCGCCCTGGGGCATGGCCTCGCAAGCGTTCAGCGACAGGTTCAGCAGCACTTGCTGCAACTGGTTCATGTCCCCTTCGATGTCCGGAAGATCGTTGGCCAGGTCCTCGTCGATCGCGATGCGTTCGAACATTTTCTGGTTGCGGATCAAGCGGATGGTTCGCACGATCACTTCGTTCAGATTCAGCGGTTCCTTGATCACCGCTCGCTCGCGGGCAAAGTCCAGCAAGCCGCTGACGATCTCGGCGGCTCGGGTGGTTTCATGGATGATCAGATCCAGATCCTGCAGGTCCTGGTCATCCATATTGGACTTTTCTTTCATCAGGTGAGCGAACGTCAGCACGCCTGTGAGCGGGTTGTTGATTTCGTGGGCGACGCCGGCCGCCAAGCGGCCGAGCGAGGCCAATTTTTCGCTGCGGTGCAACTGCTTGCCGGTGGCCGTCTTCAACTGCTCTTCGCGTTCGGCCAACGCGTCGGCCATCTGATCGACGGCCTGACACAGCACGCCGATCTCGCCGGGCGGCCGGATTCCGACCCGCGCGGTCAGATCGCCTTGGATCACACGGCGGGCCATATCGATCACCTTGCTGGCCGGTCGCAACACCAGAAAGTTCATGAAGTAGATCAGCAGAAAGCAGGCCATGGTGCCCGACAACACCATGATCGACACCACGCCCGCCAGCGTGTTGCGCTGCTGCAGGAACGGAGCCTGCAACAATCCCACGTACAACGAACCGACGACCTGGTGCTGGGGATCCCGGATCGGTTCGTAAGCCGTGACATACCAGTCGTTGACAACGAAAGCCGGCCGCGTCCATACCTCGCCGCGATCCAGTACCTCCTCGGCCACTTTTCGACTCATCCTGGTCCCAATCGCCCGTTGCCCGTCGGCTTGGCGGACATTCGTGGCAATGCGAACATCTTCCAGGAAGATCGTTACCGTGTCCAGCGATGGGGTACTATCGACCGGCGAGCAGAAAACGGCGTCCCGGATCGAATCCACCAGATCGTCTCGCCGATTCAGCAAATCCCCGCCGTAAAGCAGCCCCTGGAGCGCGCCATCTTCGCCCAGCAAAGGCACAGCGGCCGCCAGAACCAAGCCATCTGAACTAGTGGTCTCCAACGTTGGTTCCGCCTCACGGGTGGGCATCAGGTCGATTCGCGCTCGAGCGGCCAAAGAATTGCTGATTGTGCGGAGCGTCACCGCTGGAACTCGCACGGTTCCGGTGGCTGGTTGATGCGTGCTGACTGCCGCGGCAATCAGCGCGTTGCGTGACAGATCGTTCCCGATCGCGGTCCCCGGTTCGGCCTGCGCCAGCACATGACCTTCAGCGTCCAGCAACAAGAGAAAGTCCATCGCACCCACACGGCGCACCTGGATAAGCTGCTGTACCAAACTTCCGGGGTCACTTGCGGCACTCGTCGCGGTGATCAGATCGGGGTTCAGCGCGGCAGCCTGCAAGCAGCCCTCCACATGCTGGACACGGGCCTCGTAAAGGGCGCGTGCCGAACGGAGATCCAATTGCACGCGGTTTTGGACCTCGCGCAGCCACGCGGACTGGATGTAAGAAAACACCGCCAGAGAAACCAAGGCGTTGGCAACCAGGATGCCGGCGATCGATAGGATGGTCAGTTTCAGTCGGATGGTCATGGAACGAGTCGCCTTCTTGGCGGAGGGCCCGACCCGTCCGCGTCGTACAGTGTATTGCGGAACTATACACCGCAAGCCCCCTGTTGTCAAATGGCCATCGTCGCAGCGATCCGCTGGGGCACTGGTGCGAGAGCCGGTTCCAGCTCGAAATTTGCAGTGTTTCTGGCATGGTCCCCGACGGCGGCAGCCGCCTTGGCATGCAATTCCGCGATGTTCGAGGTTTTGGCACGAGGGTTGCCTTAGAGTCTTCACCTGTAGGATGCCTGCACGGTGCGCGCATCTTTGTAGGTTGGGACTCCGTCCCGACCGGGTCGAGTCGGGTCGGGTCG
>REEF01000194.1 GCA_007695205.1 Planctomycetaceae bacterium | reverse complement strand
CCCGGGGGCGCGGGGGGGCCGCCGGGTGGATTCCGAGGGGCGCGAATGAGGCGCCGGGCACTGTGGTTCCTGTCTCGCAGCGACACTGCTTGCTGGTAGAATGAACGCGGCAGGATTACCAGTTTCGACGAGGAGGTACGCAATCATGATCAAAGCGACAGTCAAAGACGGAGGTCTGGAAGTCGAGGTGCCAGCCGATTGGCCCGAGGGCACCGAGGTCGAAGTCTGCCCGCTGGCGACAGGAATTCAGGACGACTCCGGGATGATGTCAGGTGAGGAAATCGCTCGGACGATCGCGGCCATGGACCTTGTGGAGCCAAAGCCGAAATAGACAACAAGCAATCCCGCTCGGGGCAATCCGCTTCGTGCTGGTAACATTTGCCAGCAGTTGGGTCCATCGGCCTTACAAGAACGCCGCGGAGCGGTAGATTCGTTCCTGCCGTTCGCCTTAGAACTCACGTCTGAAGGAATGGAGGTAAATTGATGCTGCGCTATCGTTTTCCGTGGGCGACCGTGCTCCTCGTGGCCGTGCTCCCCGCCGTCGCGGAGGGACAGACCGTCCTGCCCATCCCCAACGGCGACTTCAGCCGGGGCCTCGAGGGCTGGAGGCTCCACGAGAACGCCATCATGCCCAGCCTCTCCGACGAGCAGGCGGCGAAGGGGACGCACGCGCTGAAGATTGTCGACGACTGCCCGCAGCAGTCGTCGCGGGCCACGGCCACCCGCGTGCCCATCGACGGCGCCGGGGCGTACGAGATCCGCGGCATGCACTTCCCCGTGTCCGGCGACGGCCTGGGGATCTACGTGCGGGTCCTGGACCGGGATGGGCGCAATCTTTCCGGCGAATCGCACCTCCGCGGCCTGGGCGGCTCCGACCGCCGCTGGCGGCGTTTCGCGCTCCCGTTCTACACCCCCGATGAGGCGGCCTTCCTGGAACTGCAACTGCACAGCTACAGCCACGCCCTCGTCGAGGCATACCTCGACGATCTGCATTTCGTCAAGCTCGACAAGGGAATGGAGCCGCCGTGGGAGGGGACCTACAAGATCCGAGCCCACGAGACCGAGCGCCTCACGCCCGCCGACATCGTCGGCCCCGACGGCATCGTCTATCCCAACTGGACAAAGACGGGCGTGCAGGGGGGGATCCCCGAGGTGCCGGTGTTCGCCGAGATCGAGCGATTCGGCGGGCGGGCCGACGCCGGCGTCGACAGCTCCGCGGCGCTGCAGGCGGCCATCGAGGCGGCGGGCGCGGTGGGCGGCGGCGGCGCTATCCTCTTCGGCGAGGGAACCTACTACCTCGACTACCCCGTCACGATCCGCGACGACGGCGTGGTCATCCGCGGCCAGGGGGCCGACAAGACCCGCCTCGTGTTCCGCTACGCCATCCCCGAAAACGGCGTGGCCTTCTACGCCCTGCCGCCGGGGACGCGGGTGGGCCGGAACACCCGCATCGAGATGCACTGCCGCCCGCAGGATCTCATGAAGATGGAGATCTTCGTGGGCCAGGAGCGGATCGGCGCCTGGGAGCGGAGCCTCCACTCGGGCAACACCTTCGCCTTTGCCCGCAACGGCCGGGACGTCGTCGCCCGGGTGCCCGACGGCGAGCACACGCTCCGCGGCGTCGCCACGTACCGCGACGGAAGCGAGCTCACCGGCGAGTTACCCATCGTGGTCGACTCGAACTACCGGGATTCCCGCCGGCCGCCCAGTTCGCGCGCCGCGATCACCTTCGAGGGGGCGGGATTCACGGGGCCGCGCATCCTCCTTGCCGAGGACGGCCGCCGCGGCGACATGGCCCTCACGCTGGAGAGCACCGATGCCCTGCAAGCCGGCGACCAGATCATCATCGACGGCCCCGCCACGGAGCGCTGGAAGACGCTCACTCGCAATCGGTGCCCGTGGGGCGTGTACCGGCGTTATGCCCTGGTCGTGGAGAGCGTCCAGGGCAACCGCATCGCGGTTACCCAGCCGCTGCGGATCGACTTTCCGGTGGTGGACGAGTCGTGGGTGCAGAAGGTGGTTCCCGTCCAGTACGGCGGCGTCGAGGACCTCGCCATCGAGCAGACCGAGGACCTGTGGATCAGCGCCGTCCTCTTCTCCAACGCCTGGAACTGCTGGGCGCGGGGCGTCGACGTTCACATGGCCGGGCGGTTCCCCGTCTACGGCAGCATGGCCAAGTGGTGCGAGATCCGCGATTGCGTCTTCGACGATGCGTGGTACAAGGGAGGCGGCGGCACGGCCTATGCGGGTTGGGAGCTCTCCTGGGACTGCCTCATGGAGAACGTCACCACCTACAAGTACCGCCACGCGCCCCTCTTCCAGTGGTCGGCCTCCGGCAACGTGATCCGCAAGAGCGTGTTCCACCAGAGCGACGGCCAGTGGCACGCCGGCTGGACCAACGAAAACCTTTTCGAACAGTGTGTGATCGACGCCGCCACGGGGACCGGCAGCTACGGCTACGGCATGTGGGCCTCGCCGCCGGAGGACGAGGCCCACGGCCCCAACGGGCCGCGGAACGTGGTCTACAACTGCGACGTCCGCTCGCCCCGCACGGGCTTGTGGATGGGGGGCATGAACGAGAACTGGCTCATCCTCCACAACCGCTTCGTGGTGGAGCAGGGGCAGGGAGTGTTCGCCAAGACGGCCAGCTTCGACCATATTATCCAGGGGAACGTCTTCGTGCTCGAGGACGAGCGCTCGCCGATGGTCTTCCTGGCCACGCCCGACTGCATCGGCGTGGAGATCATCTCCAATCGCCTCTACGGCGGCAGCGGCCGTTTCGTCGGCGGCGCGGGCAAGCCGGCTCTGCTCGAGGAGAACGAAGCCTTTCCTCTCCACGACGCCCCCCGCCCGCAGCCGGAGGTCCCCTCCATCTACGAGTGGCAGCAACAGCACCGCGGGAAGCGGTAGAGTCCAGGGTCAGAGGTCCGAGACGCGTCCAAGACGGCTGGGCGGCACTCTACGTCGTTAACCCAGCCCTGTAAAGGTGAGCCGCTCTTTGAGCCGCCCTCAAGAGGCAACGGCTTTGCATTGTTTCATGACAAGGTACCATCCCGTAAGCAAAGGGTGCAAAATGAATCCGACTCAGCGCCGGAAGACTCGGCGGGGATCTTCAATGGCGAGCATCGGTTTGTTGGTGCTGACCGTCGTCGGCACGTCATCGGGCCAGACGCACCGGCTCAACGAGTTTCCCGAGTCGTTCACCGAGCGCATGCACTTTCCTCCCGACGTGCAGGCTATCGCCACGGCGGGCGAGCGCGTCGTCTTCCCCGCGACCCATGCGAAGCTGGAACAGGGCGGGCTGGCCGGCCTGGAACCGATGCCGGCGCGGCAGTTGTATCTGGACGCGCCCAGGGGCGGGCGAGGTAAGATCCTCGACACCGAGCAGCGACGTTTCGACGATCCGGTCACGCTCCTTGTGTCGAAGTTCCGCTATCCATGGGAGGATCGGCACCTGGACGCCATCGTCTGGACGACGCCCGAGGAGGACCAGGCCCTCGCCGGACGGCTGGAGCTGCGTCTCAAAGATGAGGCCGGCACGGTGCTGGCCCGCCACGTCCTCCAGAAGCTTTCGGCGAGCGGTCTCTTCTTCTCGCTGGGCTTTCCCGAGGAACTGCGCGGACGCCGGGCGTCGCTGGAGGCGGTGTGGTATCGAAACGATCGAGTGGTCGGCCGGGCCGAGGCGGGCTTTCACGTACGCGAGCCGGCGGAGCTGGCGCGGTCGGCCAGGATACCTCTGCATCTTCTCAACGAGCCACGAGCGCACGTGGCCAACGCACCCATGACCGTGGGCGTGCCGCTGCCGCGGGGAGCGTTGCTGGACGAGAACCACGTGCGGCTGGTCGATGAACACGGCGCGGAGGTGCCGTTGCAGACGCGGACCAGCGCCCGCTGGTCGCGGTTCGGTTCGATCAAGTGGCTGCTGTGCGATTTCACGGCCGACTTCCAGGGGGAACCGCGAAGGCTGTTTCTCGAATACGGCCCGCATGTTCAACGCGCAACGGAGAAGCCGATGGCGATTCGCGAGGTAAAGGCGGGGTTCCCGGCGCTGGATGCCGGCCGCATTCGGATCTCCGAGCGGGGGATCAGCTTCGATCCGTTCGGCGACGGCGACCACCGTCCGGTGCTTGCGCCCTCGGCCTTGCACGGCGCCTTTGTGCGCCACGAGAACGGCAAGAAATTTTTGGTCCCCCATGACGTGAAGCACGCGGTAGAGGAACTGGGCAGCGAGAAGGCGGTGGTGCGCCGCACCGGCTGGTACGTCGAGCCGGCCGGCGGCGAACGATTCTGCCAGTTCGTCACGCGCATCGTCTTCCACCGCATGAGTCCGATCGTGCGCATCCACCACACGTGGATCTTTACCGGCGACGGCAACCGCGACCGCATTCGGGACATGGGCTGGCGCTTTGCCGCGTCGGGAAACGTGGAGCCCGAGGGGTTTCTCACCTCCTTCACCGACGGGTCGTGGGTCTCGGCCGAATCCTTGGTGCAATTCGACTACGGGGCGTTCGCCCTGAAGGGCCCCGGCGAAACGCGGCAGGGACGCACCGCCGGCGTGCTCAGCGCTCGGGTCGGCGACAGCCGCGTATCGCTCGGCGCGAAGGACTTCTGGCAGAACTTTCCGAGCGAACTGGAATTCACCGCCGATGCGTTCACCTTCTACAACTGGCCGCGTCACCATCCGCCAGCCTCGCACGAAAGCCCGATCCCGCGCTCGAGGGCCTTTTTGCATCGCTTCGCCCACGAGGGCCCCTTGCTTGATTTCCGGCTTCCGCAGGAATACACGGAGGGTCCGATCTGGGCGGAGGCCACCCGGTCCGGCCGCGGCGGCGAGGCACACTGGGCCGAAAGTCGCCCGGAAACGGTCAACGCCCAGGGCATCGCCCGCACGGAGGAACTGTTCCTGTATTTCACCGATCGGTCGGCGTCGGCAGACCAGGTAGCGCGCGTGTTGCAGGGGCTCAACGACGAAACGCTGCGCGCCGTGGTGGACCCGGCGTGGGTGGCCGCCAGCGGCGTCTTCGGCCCGATCCACCATCGCGACGTGGAGAAATACCCCGAGGACGAGCACGTCTACGAACAGGTGGTCCACGCGCCGGCGCGGTGGAACGAGCGGCTCGGCTTCTACGGGATGTGGCTGCACGGCGACGTGCCGGCGTGGGACATCAACCTCGAAGGCCGAACGGTCAGCCTGTATCGGGCGATTCGCAAGAACCATCACGGCTGGCCCGTCGCGTGGCTGCCGTTCGCCCGCAGCGGCGATCCGCGGCTTCTGAAGTATGCCGAGGCCGCCACGCGGCAGATGATCGACGCGAATTTCTGCCACTACGCCAGCGAGGACGTCGATGCGGCGGTCGGCCCCGAGTATTTCCGGCGGCAGGGTTGGTGGGACCGGTCGCTCCTGCCGTGGGCGGCCCGCAACGGCCCGCGTCTGCGCAACTACACCGTCGATTGCGACTATATCTGGCACGCCTATTACCTGACCGGCGACGCGCGAGCCAGGGACGTGGCGCTGCTGTTCGGCGTCTTGACGCAGCAGGATTACGAGGTGCAGCGCGGGCCCCGCACCACCAACTCGACGCTGACTTCCTACCTCGACATGTATCAGGCGACGTTCGACCCGTGGTTTCTGGCCGCCGCGCACACGATCGCCGGGCTGCACCTGCACCAAGGGGGCGTCGTTCACCAGGAGCAGCGATTTGATGGCGTGGTCGATCGGTTGACACCCCGGACGATCGGCCACTTCTGGCGTCCGGCGGACATCGAGTTTCACCGTTTCACCGGCGACGACGCCTACCGGACGCTGGCGCTGAACCATGCCGTCTCGACCAGCAGCCCGTGGTCCTACGGCTACGGCGGGCTGTGGCCGCGGCTTTCCACTCCCTTTATCGCCCAGGCGGCCTACGCGCACGCACTCACCGGCGACACGTTCCACCTCGCCCGCGCCGCGGCCTATCTCGACTGGGCGAAAATGGGAATCTACGACGGAGGACTTGAATACGCGCGCGGCGCGCTGGTCCAGGGCGGGACCGCCCGGGGCATCTTCACCGGATACTACATCCGCCAGTTTCCCCTGGCCCTGGGCGCGCTGGAGCGCGCCGGCCATCGACCCGATCCGATCCCCAATCCCTTCTACGTGCAGGGCGCGACGGTTCCGGGCGACGATGACTTTCACGAGTTCCGCATGCCGGAGGTGCTTCTGCGCATCAATGGCGGCGGGGCGGTGCCGCTGATGCTGGGCTCCCGCGAGGACGTCGACGAGTCGGCTTACGCCTACGAGCTTGTCGGCCCGGACGGCCGGCGCCGCCTTTCCGGCCGATGGCCGTCGGGAGAGGATCGACTGTCACTTTGGGTGAAAACGATCGAAATGCCCGCCGACGCGCCGGAGGGGATCTACCGGCTGATCCTGACCGGCAGGGTGCCGCTTCCCAGCGACGCGGCCCAGCGCAGCCAGATCCGCCGGCGGCACGGTCATGTTCTGATGCCAACCGCGCCGCCCGACGTGCCCGAGGTGATGGTCTTCCCCCGAACGGAAAACGGCACACAGGTCGCCTCCGGCGGGCCGGAAATCCAATACTGGTTCATGGTTCCCCGGGGTGTGGACGAATTCTGGATCGACTTTTCTGGCGCCGGCAGCGGGCTGAATCGCGTCTCTGTGTGGAACCCGGGGGGGCAGCGGGTGTGGGACCGGTCCTATTCCGGCGACGCCCCCGCGCGGGCTCGCATCGCCGTTCCGCCCGGCGACGCCGGCCGGCTCTGGCGGGCGACCGGCGGCCGTTTCGTGGTCGACCCGCAAATCCCGCCATACTTCTCGGTCAGCCGGGCCAAATGGTTCGATCCGGAACCGTAGCCTTCGCCGGGGTCGGGAGTCGTTTTCGGCCGACGTTTAACCACCTGGAAAGCGACTTATCCGAAAACGACTCCCGACGGCCTCGATTCTCCGTTTGGCGCTAGCGGTTCACAAAGTCCAGAACCTCTTGGAACGGCACGAATTCGAACAGGCCGAACAGCGGGTGCTGCCGCAGTTTGTCCCGCGAGGTGCCCGGCGAGGCGATGCCGCACAAAAAGCGGGTCAGTTGGCGGGGCGTTTGCAGCGTTCGGTTCCCCTCGGCCCGCAGACGGTCGATGTCGGGGCGGCTGCTCTCGGCCGGCGGCGTATAGGAAGGCGGCGGCAACGGCTGCGCGGCGACCCCCGAGCAGCGGCTGCAGTGGCCGCAGTCCGGACGGCTTTCCCCGAAATAGTTCAGCAGATGCCGCGTGAGGCAATCCGGCGTCTCGGCGAATTGCAGCACTCGACGGATGCGTTGGATGTCGTGGTCTTCGCGTTGGACGAAGCGAGCCATCAGATCGGCCGCCAATTCCGCGCGATTGCCGGGCGGCGCCAACACGCGATAGCCCTCGCGCAGCCCCGACGCTTCGACGATCAGGTCCCCGTGCTCTTCCAGATAGCCGATCGCCGCCACGATCTTCTCGCGCGGCGCGCCGATCGCGGCGGCGGCCGCTTCGACATCCAGCGAAAACCAAGTCACGCCCTTCTTGGCCTGGCGGAATACCTGGCCCAGGAATTCGGCACGCCGGGCATCGAAGCGAGCCAGGATCTCCCGTGAAGGCTTCTGCGGCTGGAACTTCAGGCCCGAATAGAAGGGGCCGGTCGACTGAATCACTCCGTCCAGTTCCAGATAGGTCAGCATCGTCTTGACCACCAACGGCCGCATGTCGTGCAGACGCGACGACTCGTGAATCGACACGTCCAAGGCAGCGCCGCGCTGGAGAAGATCGTCCAGTAGCCCGCGGATCGATTCGAGCGTCGGCGTGTCGCCGTAGGAGAAGTTCTCCAGCACCACGACGTCGTCCGGACACGCGAACAGCTCGCAAATCGATTCGTTCCCGTCGCGGCCGGCGCGGCCGATCTCCTGCGAATAGCTCTCCAAGCTCTTGGGCAGATTGTAGTGGTACACGTAGCGGATGTTCGACTTGTCCACTCCCATGCCGAACGCGATCGTGGCCACCACGATCAGGCGATCCGACGCCATGAATTCCTCTTGAACCGCGGTTCGCTCTTCGGTCTCCATGCCCGCGTGATAGGCCCGCGCCGGGTGTCCGCACTCCGCCAGGCGAGCCGCCACCTCCTCGGCCGTCCGCTGCAGCGTAACGTAGACGACCGCCGAGCCCGGCGCCCGCTTGGCCAACCGGGCCAGCAGCAGATCGCCGCGGGCCGCCGCCGAACAGGGCGTTACCGCCAATCGCAAATTGGGACGGTAGAATCCCGTATGCACCACGTCCTCGGCCGCGATCTCGAACTGGCGGCAGATGTCGTCGGCGACTTTCGGCGTGGCGGTGGCCGTCAGCGTCAACACGCGCTCGACCCGCAACTGCTTCGCCAAGCGGGCGATCTTCAGGTAGTCCGGCCGGAAGTTGTGTCCCCATTCGCTGATGCAATGCGCTTCGTCGATCGCCAGCAGCGAGATCTTGCGGCGAGCCAGCGAATGCAGGAACCGTTCGTTGTTCAACCGCTCGGGCGAAATGTACAGCAGCTTGAGTCGGCCCTGGTTCAATTCGTCGTAGACCGCCAGCGTCGCCTCGCGATCCAAGCTGGAATCCAGCCGCGCCGCCGAAACGTTCTTGGAAACAAGAAAATCCAATTGGTCCTTCATCAAAGCGATCAGCGGCGAGATGACCAGCGTCAGGCCGTCGAGCATCTGCGACGGCAACTGAAAACACAGACTCTTGCCGGCGCCGGTGGGAAACACGGCCAACACCGAACGCCCGGCAAGCAGCCGCGATACAACCTGTTCCTGCCCCTTCAGCCATTCGGGGAACCCGAAGACGTCCTGCAGCGACTTCAGGGCCTGTTCGGAATTCGGTTGATTCATCGTCATCCTCGTGTACTTTGGTGCCAACACGTGGTGGAATTCTTGAGATTTCCAATTCATCCGTTTCGTCCTCACCTATCGAGAGATCCGGCGTCGTGCGACGGGTACGCGCACTTGATACCGGCACCAATATAGCCTTTCGAAGATGATCCGACAGGGCCGCAAGGCCCTCTACGCGGTCGGCTGGATCGCTCGGTGGCCGGACTGGTCCTGTTGCCGGCTTCGCAAATCGATCATAATAGGCACGTTGGCCACACCGGTCGTGGCCCGAGGATCTCGTTGGAGGAACATCGTGATGCCAGTCGCCATACCGCCGTGGGACGCCATGGGTGTCTTGCCACCTCTGAACGAAGCGAATCCCACGTCACCGGAACGTTCCCCCTATGTTGTCACCTTGACGGATGTCGTTCTCCGGTTTGGTACGTCGAGGGAACGCTGCCGAATCATGGATGGTTTTCTGAGGTATCGAGGCGAACTGCATGGCGTGGGGCTAACGCAGGGGTTTCAGTGGCTCGACGGGAGTTTCCTGGAATGCGTCGAAACTTTGGAATCCCGAGATCCGCGAGACATTGACCTGGTCACTTTCTTTCGCCTGTCACGGGGCGATGACCCTGTCGCCGCCCATCCCGACCTGTTTCCCTCGGATCGGGCCGGTCGGCACGTACTTAAACAGCAGTATTTCGTGGACAATTACTTCCTGAATTTGGATACGCAATCGGAAAAACTGGTGCGGCAGACGACGTATTGGTACAGCCTGTGGTCCCATCGACGGGATAGAATATGGAGAGGCTTCGTTCAAGTCGACCTGTCGCCGACAGACGATCCGGCGGCCAGGGCACTTCTGGCGACCCTTTCGGCAGATGGAGCGTAATCATGAACCGAATCGAGCATTTGCACTTGCTGGCCGAGCGTGCCGAACTGCAGCGCATTCTTGCCGGGATTCCCGAAGAAGACAGGCTCACCCGCGGCAGCTTCGCCGCGCGGCTGGAGGATGTCGAGGAACAGTTGGCATCCGCACCGCCGCCCCAGCGCCCGTTGGCTCGTGCGCGACTGACGTTCCGGGGACGCCCGGTGATCGGCCATCACGGCGTGTTCGCCGAGTTCGGCACGAAGGCCACCAGTGCGTTCGCAGACACGGTCACCAAGGTCGCTGCGGCCCTCTCGGGACCATTATCGCCGATGGGGCCGATTCCGAATCGTGAGGAAAGCCAACTGCTCATCACGAGCACGGCCGTCGGTTCCTTTGGATTTGAATTGGAAGAATACCGGCCTTCCGGTCAATTGGACTTCGACGAGGAAAGTGTTGCCGGACAGGCTTTAGAAATGACCAAGAGTCTGTTGCAGAGCACCGTGGGGACGGATGACGAGTTGGCAGATTCCGCAGCCAACACCGATCCCCGGGCCGTGGAAGCGCTGCGAGTCTTTCTCGATCTGCTGGCAACCAACGAGGCGATCTGTGTACTGGAATATGATGAAAAGGTGTTCCGGTTCAGCGATGTAGGCGAAGTTCGGCGAGCCGTTGAACGGCTCAGCCAGGACAACCTCCGCGAGGAACAGACGCAGCTCGCTGGAGAGTTTCTGGGTGTTCTCCCGAAAGGTCGCACCTTTGAATTCAAATTGACGGATAGCGGTGAGGTTGTTCGTGGCAAGGTGGGACAGGCGATTGCCGACCCCGATGTCATCAACCGCCACCTGCACCAGACGACGACGATCGACGTACTGGCGACTCGCGTCGGTAACGGAAGGCCGCGGTATGTCCTGACAGCGGTGCCAGGGTGGCAAGACGAGTCATAGGCGGCCGTCGCCTTTTGCGGCGTGAACCGCCGAAGGAGCCTTTGTTTTGTTGGAAGGGTTGGTCAACGGGGTCAGGCTTTGTGTTCGGTGTTCAGGCCGAGTGATGCTTGGGCAGCAGGTCGATCCCAACGGTTCCCGAAGAATCAAGACGTGAAAGCGATGCTGTTGAAGCATCTCAATTCGACTTCCCATCCGTATTGGTACGGCGGATCACTTCGTAGTGCATGGCAGGGCCGGAGGCTGACAGGTCCAGGCCGGCGCCTGCCTGCAACGGCACAATCACTCCATCTCGGCGACGGGCCCCCGTGGGCTCCAGGACGTACGCGGTCAGGCCTCGCCGCCCTGCGAAGATCAGGCGTCCCGTCACCGCCTCGGCCATCACCGGGCCGTGCCCGTGGGCCCCGATGAACATCCGTCCGTCCTGCTCTGTGGCCCGGAAGCCGGTGTTCTGCGCTCGGGCGACCGTGGTCACCAGCAGACGCTCGCTGGTGGCGATGGGGGCGTCCGTCAGGGAGGAGACCGTCACGACCACAAAGGGGTTGTCCAGTTCGAATACCACGTCGCGGGTTTCCACTCGCCGACCCCCGGCCATGCCAATGACCGCCTGAGAGCGGGCGCTGTCCACCACCAGCACTCCGGTCTCCCGGTCGAATCGGACTTCCCCTGTGTCACTGACCGTCACGCGCGGCGCCTCATCCCTCGCGGCCGGCGCAGGCAGCGGTGCCGGGTCCAGTGTGGTCCCGTAGCGGTGCAGGA